>JAYTAK010000882.1:0-7327 GCA_043737515.1 Candidatus Kuenenia sp.
CTTGTTGTCGCGCAGGGCGTCGTACAGAAACCACCGAAACGGGCCGGTTGTGTTCAGACTGGCATTGATCAATGTCGGGTTCTCAGCCAGCATATCCTGCCAGTAACTCATCCAATGATCTGCCCAGCGATCATTGGCCAGAAGCTGGTCGATCATACGCAGACGCTTGTCGGGTGAATTGTCGGCCACGAAGCTGCGGACTTCGTGTTCGCCGGGTGGCACACCGACGGTATCCAGGAAAACGCGACGCAGAAATGCAGCATCCGTCAACAACGGAGGCGGCGCGATGTCCTGTTCCGTCACCGGTGGAGCAGGCCAGTTCGCACCGTCCTGAATCCATGCGGCCAGCGTGGCGATCTGCTCTGATTCCAGTCCGTGGCCTCCCGGCGGCATCCGTTCATCGGGATCAGCGGAACGAACGCGGCGCATCAGTTCGCTCTCTTCCACTTTGCCGGGTGTGAGTGCCGGCATTTCCGAGTCCCCGCCCTTGAGTGCGGCTTCACGCGAATTCAGAAGCAGGCCGCCATTGACTTTGTCACCGTGACAACGGAAACAATTGTCACGCAGGATCGGCAGAATCTCGACGTGAAACTTTCGTGCGTCCGCGAGCGGCGTTTCGGAAGATGCGGTCAGTGCGCGCCGAGTCTTCGCCGCAAGGAACGCGTCGATCGGATGCGCAGCGGCTTTCAGCATGGGCACCGGCGGCGCAGGATGTTGTGCGGCCCATTGGCGAGCAAAATCGTGTCGCATGTTCCAGAATTCGTCCTGCCTGGATGCTGCCTGGCGACGGGACTCCGTATCGAATGCCTGCAGCGATTTTTCCAGACGGGAAAATGCGGTCGTGACGTCGGCGTCGGTCAGTGAAACAGGCTCGGAGGTATTTGGATTCAGCAGCAGAAAGGTGCTTCCGTCGTCGGCTTCAACGGCGACGCAGATTTCGCCAGGATCCGTGCGAAACGCCTTACCACCGACAAGAGTTTCCAGAACAACGCGGCACACTCCGTTTTCGCCGATGATCGCGTCGCCGCACACTTCCTGTTGACGATGCTCGGCGATCCGCACCCCCGGCAGCGGCGGTCCGGCGACCGGCGTCATTGGTTCTTCACCACTCGGCGAACCGGAAACCGGCTTGCTCCGCGCGATCAGTTGGCCATCAACCCACAGTCGACTCAGTCCTCGAACCCGCATCAGGAAGCGATGCCGTCCGGGCGTCAGCGGCACATCGGCGGCGAGTCTGACCAGAACAGGAGGTTTCCAGTCGGCCCGAATTCCCCATGCGTCAAATCGCTGCGGCAGGCGGTCCAGCAGGAATGTCTCGGCGTTCCAACGGAGCGTTTCCGGCGGCAGCATTTCATCGGTATTCAACCAGCGATCATACTCCGGCATGCCTTCATGCAGCGAAACAAGTGTGCTGTCCGTTGGAAGTTCGCCCAGATCCGGCATGATCTCCGGAGCCGGCTGAACCACGATCTCTTCCCCGACGCGGCGAAATCGCGCCAGCATGACTTTGTCATCAAGGACTTCGCGATAGACGGCAATCGCATCAAGTGAACCGTGAAAACTGTTTGCTGGTGCACCGCCTTGCGACGATCCGATCCAGATGGCGTCATCATCGACAACCGGAGCCTCTGCCGTTGCGCCGCCCATATCCCAGACACCGGGTTGCGGCTTCCCATCGATCCATCCGCGAATGCTTTCAGGATCGCCGAACTGATAGGACACGGCAATGTGATGCCAGTATTTTCCGGGCGTAAATCCACTCTCCGTTGTCCAGCGATGCCACTGCTCGCCGGACTTTGGCTTGCCACTCACCGGCACCGTCGCAAACAGGAAACTGACGCCAGCCTTACCCTTCGTCTCGCGCACACGCAGAGCCCAGTTCTGATTGTCCGCCGCAAAGCCGCTGGAACCCGTCCGTCCTTTTCCGATCACATACACGTTTTCGCCGGCGCGCAACGAATCGACCTGCACCCACGCTTCGAGCGTCACCGCATCGCCGTTTGTAAAGTCAAACGGACTCTGCACTCCGGCATCGCTGAGCGAAAAGTGCGCTCCCTTGCCGTCCAGTCTGACGGCCGTATTGTCGGGCGCAAAATCCGGATACTCCGGCGGTCGCGGCCCCGGCGCGTCGCGCTGCACGCCGCCATGTGGCTGCAGAGGCGTGGCTTCTTCCTCTTCAAAATCCCAACGCACAATTGGTGTGGATTCGACAGCGCAAAGGGTTGGTGGCGGCCACGCAGAAACCATTACTGCGACGACGCCACTTGTGAGCCAGCGTCGAATCCCGTCATTCAGGATGTGCGTACCTAGAGTCTGTGCTGAGGTTTGAATCATATGCACTCGCGGCAGTTATGGAGGCCAACCACTAAGATTCAGAACGTCGTATTGTAGCGTCCCAACCTTCAGGTTTTAAGCCTCCACACCGCCGTGTGATCGCAGGCGGGCGAAGCCCGCGCCAGGATGCAGCCCGCAAGATAGTGGCAAACAGTTTGCGATCCAGCGAAACCTGGCCATGCGCCCGACGCAGGACGGAGATTTGTCAGCGCCAGTGCTGCTGAATCCAGTCCGCCGGGCGGATGTGTTTGTAGACGCGTTTGTACCATGGCGCGGGCCATGTTCCGTCGAGGGCTTCGTGGGGATTGGGGCGACCGGGGAATGCGACCAGGCGGGCACCGGCGGGCAACAGTGGCTGGCGAAACCAGCGAGTCACGCCGCAGGGGACGCAGTGTCGTTTGAAACTGCGGCACCATTCTGACGGCCAGAACTCGATCGACTTCTCAAGGCACGCCGAAATGTAAGTCTGCGAATTCGGATATTCTCCGAGTACCGATCGAAAATCGTCCAGGAACCGATCAAGAATCTCCGGATGACTGCCGACCGTGAATCGATACGCCGACGTGTTACCGATCATTCGATCCGGATGAGTCCAGTTGTGGATCACGCAGAATTCCGCATCGGGCCGGTACGTAAAAAAGTCATCCAGTCCGCCGGTGATGACGATGTCCAGATCCAGAAACAACACGGTGCCGTTCAGACCCGGCAGTTCATTGGCCCACAGCGACAACTTCCGCCAGCCGCGATTGCGCTTGGGTGACGGGATATCGACTTCCGGACAATCGAAACATTCGACTTCGCTGCGAATGCCGAGCCTGGAATCCGTGTAACACACGAGGCGAAATGGCTGCTGCGTGTTGCGGGCGATCATCGAATACAGGCGATTAACGTAGTCCGCGCCGTAGGCTGTGCCCCAGTTCATGCAGACGAATTGATTCATCGAATCATCCTTGATTCGCTGTCGAGTACTCCGAAGATATCTTCGAAGCCATCACGAATGACATCATGTTCGACGACTCGCTGAAACCACGCAGTGTCCATCGCATCGGGAATTCCGAAACCTGTTTCCGGGACGTATCGAGCGAACAGTTCGACGAAGCGTTCAGGTTGCTGAAACGCAGCTTCCCGACCACGGCGCGGTTTGAGCAGGTTGTGAGCCAGGCGCAGATAATCGAAACGCTGCTGGTCGAATGTGATCATCGAACGCAGCGGTGCGAATTCAAAATCAATGATGACGACCGATTGGAAATTCGGGGCCACCAGCAGGTTTCCGCAATTCAGATCCATGTGGACCACGTCGTTCTCGTGCATTTCACGGATCGCATCGAGCGCCACAGGCAGGAGATCCCACAACAGATGACTATGATGGCGCAGGACGTCTGACAAACGCGGCCACGGAAGCCAGTGATTCGCGAGGTAGAATTCGCCGCGGGCGATCAGACGCGGTGCGATGCCGAGCGGTGTCAGTTGTCGATATGCATGCGCTTCACGATGAATGCGATCCTCACCGGTCAAGGCAAGGCGCGGCAGGTGCGGTTCCTTCGCAGGCCGATCGCGACCGGGCACGTTCATGCGGACGCTGGCCAGAATCTTTGCGCGTGGCGAATCTTCATGCGCGAGATAGATCCTGTCGAAGCCACCGCCCGAAAGCGTGGGCCTCAGCGTAACTGGTTGCCTGAAGATGACGCCCAGTTGCCATTCAACCTGCCGACGGCGTTCCGCCAGTCGCTGGTGGTCGATCCATGCGTTCAGAAGTCGGAGCGGCGACGTCATGCAGCCGCCTTTCTGCTGTCTGCTGTTGCTGTCGATGATTCGACTGCTCGTGTTTCAGAAAGCAACAGTTCACAGATGGCAGTCGCGGCAGCCTGAGCCGACGGCAGGTTCGCCAGCAATAGGAGATCGGTCGGTTGCTGACGAAGAGCTTGTTCAAAAAGCATGCGTTGATACATAGTGTGTCCGGGAGCCGACATTTCCTGCTTGCGGCGTGCGAGTTCGGAATGCGGCAGTGTCAGCAGTACGCTGGTCACGGGCGGAACAAACGATTCAATCCATGTCGCGGCATGCGAAAGTTTCGGCATGTCGGATTTACGGTGGGTGATGAGAAAACTGGAGATCGAGCGGTCGAGAACTGCGATGTGCGGTGACTTGTTGAACTGTTGGTCGGAGACTTGTCCTCTATCACTCTTGCTTTGATAAATCGGGTGGCCGGGGCTGGACTGAGCGGAGCGAAGGAAGCCCCGGGGTTTCGGGCTAGCGCCCTCCAACCCCGGCCACCCATCAATCCATTTGTCACAGAGCACCAGGTTGTTTGCAACAGCGACAGACGGCCTGGTCATCGACCCCAGGTCAAATGGAAAACACATGTTGATCCAAAATACCGCCGCAGCGCGGAGCGTGATGAGTGGTGCCGTGTGGTCGTCGAACTTGCCGCGATCTGTTCCGACGACTCGCTTCATCAGCCCGCTGACCGCGAGGTACGTCAGCGATCGACGGTACAGCTTTTTCGCGACAGCGGCTGTTGTCTGCGTTTGTTGACTCGCGAGTGTCGAGACGACGGACGACTTCCCTGCACCGTCGCTGCCGATCACTGCCACCGTGGGACGGTGCCTGAGAATGGCCTTTCGCAGTCCTGTTATCAGTCCTCGCCGGCTTCGACGTTCAATAATCGGTAATCCACGATTGATCTGGACGCAGGCGAGCCGCTGCAGCAGATAGTCCTCCGACAACGCGATGTGCTGTGGCGTCAAAGTGATGGCTCGCGGCAGTTGATCTGCGATGTCACACAGAGCGGCCCACAGATCACTTGGCACCTGGTGAATTGTCGGTTCCTGCGACCACGAGGCGAGTCGCTCGCAGGCACGGGCGATACGTCCGCGCTCGGTCGATGTTGTCAGATTCCTGCGTTTGGTGGCGAGGTGTTGAATCAACAGGCAGAGATCGATATCCGGCGAAAGCTGACGCAGAGCCGGAATCTTTTGATCCGCGCAGCCCGCGTCCGACTCGTCAGCGTCCATGCCGGGGACCGCCGCCGTCAGTGTATTGAGTAAACGATCCGCTGGGATGCAACTGTGGCGATGACGCGGGAGTTGATCAAAACTTGTCCACAGATCAATCATCAGCTTTTGTGAACAATCGATCGTCCACAGAATCAATTGCGCCTTGGTCGGGGAACTCTGTTGTATGCGGCAATGAATTTGCCCACTCGTACAGTGTAAAAACGCCGCGAGAAGTAACTGTTCACGTTGCGGTCCGGTGAGCAGCAGGTCGAGGTCATCGCGCTGGCTGTCGAAACATGCCGTCAGTGGCCGCAGCAAAACGACTCGCCCGTCCACGGCGCGCAGCAGTTCATTGAGCGCAGCAAAAAGGCAGCTTGCTGGAACGAGAGAAGAATCGACGCGGATGAGACGGGACGCAGAATGCATCTGCGTGGTCCTGTGGGATGAGTAGAGACGGGGCGGAGATATGTGAGAGGACGGGTAGCGTATCGGATTCACGAAAGAGGACTCAAGATGAGATCTGTCTTGACGCTCTTCCGTCAGTCCGCGTAGAACCCCCGGTCTGCCGCAACGATTGTTGATCCTCGTCTGATGAAAGTGCCTGGTCAACCACCTGATGAAACGTGCATTCTTTCTGATTCTGGGGATTGTGGTCTCGGTTGCCTGCTTTGCCTGGTCGTTGCGTGGCACAGATTCTGAGGCATTGAAGACCGGGTTTCTGAATGCCGATTACTGGTCTTTGCCGATCATCCTGGCATTGTTGTTTGGGTTTTACTGGCTCAAGACGCTCCGCTGGCAATGGCTCCTGGCACCTGTCGCACCGTTGACGATCAGGCAATTGTTCCCGCCAATGCTGATCGGCTTCGCAGCCAACAATCTTCTGCCCGCGCACCTGGGCGAATTCATTCGTGTGTTTGTTGTGCGAAAGAAATACGGTGTGCCAGCCAGCACTGTCCTGTCCACTGTCATTCTGGAACGTATTTTCGACGTGCTGGCGATTCTCGCGTTGTTTGGCGTGGGTCTGGCTTTTACGGATGACTTGCCGGACAACTATCGCAACGGAGCAATCGTGTTGGGGGCTCTTGCGGGGGCCGTCGTGGTGGCGGTCGTCGTCTATCTGATCTGGACCGAACCATTCATTCGCCTTGTGACCTGGAGTTTGTCGCTGCTTCCGTTTTTGCCCGCGAAACTGTCAACAGGGCTGGTGGAGATGCTGCGAAAAGGCGGCGACGGGTTGATCGCATTAAAGAGCGCCAAAGCAGTATTACTCATCGTCGTCACATCGCTGCTGCAATGGCTGTTGAATGGACTCATTGCCTACGTCGCGTTACGGGCATTCCACATCGACGTGACACCGGCCACGGGTTTGATCGTGACTGGCGTGACGGCCTTCGGAGTCACAATTCCATCAACGCCAGGGTACTTTGGCGTTATCCAGATGTGTTTTCAGGTGAGCATGAATGCTCAACATGTGAAGCCCGATCCATCGCTGGTCCTGGGTGCTTCGGTTTATTATCACATGAGCATGTACATTCCCGTGACCATGCTCGGCCTGTATTTTCTGCACCAATTGGGATTGAGTCTGAAGGACTTGCAAAAGGCGGCTGAGAAACCGGACAAGCCAGCGGTGCCAACGGATGATGACGGATCATTGGGCAGGCAAGCGGCAGAGAATAATCTACCGTAGCAGAATTCGTAAGAATTCAGTCCTTCCCTGAATTCTCGTCGATTCAGCTACCGCTATGCAGTTTTTCTGACCTACCGAATTCTATGTGTCGTAATTCCCCAAACCGTCATTGATTTTGAATAGTCTTTTAGGATTTGTCTTCAGGCCCAACGGGCTGGTCCTATGTCAGCCTGGGGCAACGCCCCAGGTTTCGTTCAAATCAATCTTCGCAAAGCCCCAACGGGGCGATCCTAACCTGTTATTCGTCTTAGTGCCGCCCCTTTGGGGCTCAATAACTCACTGGTGTTTCCTTCCTGGGGCGATGCCCCAG
>JAYTAK010000883.1:0-16847 GCA_043737515.1 Candidatus Kuenenia sp.
AATGATTCTGCCGCCAAGAGTCCTTGGCGGCCGTCGTCTGTTAAATCATCCCATACCATGCGCGCAAATTCGCAAGCAATCTTGCGATGCACAGACTCAGAACTTGAGTCTCGTATTGCCTTGAGCATCGCGTGGTAATCACCGGATGTGACCCATTCAGATTCGAGCACTCTTCGTCTCGCGCAACATAATGAATTGCGATGTATACGTCTGGCGATTAGCTGACGTATAGATCGTGCGTTGAACTTTTCCGCCTCGTGGGATTGGGCGCAAGTCTGCGAAATCAATCGAGGTCACTCAGCGGGACGATGGAGTTTACCAGGTGACGAAGGGCTTGTCACCTCGATTTGCCTGGCGGTCGCGATTCCGGTTGCGGCGATTGGCGTAGTGGTAGTTTGTGAGCAAAGTGGCGATGCCAATTACAACGACAGTGCTGACTTGATGCGGTTCAAAGCCTGTGAAGGTGTTATTGCACGAATCCGGTACGTTGGGTTCTTCACTTGGCGAGTGGCTGCACAGTTTTTACAATCGCACGGCGTTGCGTGCTTTTCCGCAACCTGCGTTGTATGCGATACGCGTTGCACGGCACCGGTTGGCTCGTTGACAGTTTGCGTTGGCGGTGCGGGAACACGTTCCCTTCGCCCATTCATGAATGGTGGATCTGTCGTACGCTTTGCGGACGGCGAATTCGGATTTGCCAGCGTTGCAATTTCCGGCCATTCGGGCTGCTGAACCGACATTGCGGGTGCGATGCAGGCCAATGGTTCCACGAATTCAGTCGCCGGTATGGTCAAGAACGATTCTTCAGCTTCGGGAGTTGTTTCGAGAGCGTCCGCTGGTTCCGGTACAGGGAAAAGTTCCGTCGAGAACTCAATCGTCGGCAGACTGCCGGGCAGCTCAGCATCAGGTTCGAGGACAGGCAGTTCGAGGACAGGCGGTTCGAAGGCTGGCGGTTCGAGCGTCGGGATTTCAGGGACCGGTTGACGGGGAGTCATTTCGAACTGGATTTCTGGCAATGACTCTGGAACAGCAACCGGAACGGGGGACGGCGTCACGGCGACCGTTAGTTCAGGGTTGGAGACTGGGATCGCCGGAGGAGTGACAAGAAACGGTGCGTTGGGAATTTCGAATGTGGCTTCTGCAACAGGACTCGGAGAAGCCAACTGCGGTGGCGTCGTCGGTAACCGCGTCGGCAGGGGCTTGGGTTTGGAGACAAGTTGCGATTCGGTTGCGGTTGCCAGCGGGCGGTCAGTCACGGCTTGCTGACGAGCCGAAGTTTGATTTGTCTGCTCATCGTGGACTTTGTACTGAGAACTGCTCTCGGTCGCAGGAGCGTCAGCATCTTGCACAGGGACAGTCGCGGCGGCTTCATGAAGTGTTGTTCCGGAATGTGCAGCCGATCGTGCTTCGGCACTCAGTGAATCCAGTCGCTCGTGAACACGCGAGATTTCCCGAATGATGCCGGCGTTATCGATATTCACAGTCACCGGATGGACGGTGACAGGTGCATAAAACTGCGGAACTGAATGCCCCTCCGATGCCCATGGGGACGCGCTGCGCTGGATCAAGGTCGTTTGAACTGCGTCCCGTGAAGATGACTTCGATGCACTTCTGCGATCTGTCTGCTGAATTGCACTCGGAGTTTTCAGGAGTGTCGCTGATGCTGACGCCGTCGCATTGGGATTAGACGCTGGAAAGAGCGGGCGTCCCGGTGCCACCACCGGCTGATGACTCGCAGCGACGCTGTGAACTCCGCCTTCGTTCGTCTGGAACTCCGAAAGACTCACCTGCAGCGCGCTGGCGGCGACTTTCGTTTGTTCAACGGAATTGCGGTGCGGCATGAATCGCGGCACCAGGTACGACGCAGCCGTGATGCCGCAGATGATGCAGGCGACCGTCAGGACCATGCTCGAGATTCGAAATGGAGATTCGCTGTTCATCCTTGACCTGCTTCCGTCAAACTCAGGCGATCATCGCCTGGCAGTTCCGAATCGTCGATGGCGCAGCACAGGCGCGGAGATTCGGTATTCGGGATATCGACCGTCGGCAAATCGGAATCGACGGAAAAACCGAAAAAGTCTCCCAGCGTCGCCCAGTTTGACTTCGCAGCGCGCATAGACAAACAGCGCGGCAAGGTCCCCTCAAAGCTTCCAGCTTTCCTCACCGCGCTGTTGTATTTGTCCAGATTTGCCGCGAAACGCCATAAAGACGTGACCAGCAATGCAGTTCGCATCACGGTCAGCGGTAGTTGAAGAAACATAGGTCGCACCTGAGTTCCGTCAAACAGATTTGAGGAAATTGGTAAAATGAGTGTTCTGGGATGCGATAAGCCCAGAGATTCAAGCTGGAATCACGCAGATTCGTATGGTCGGGATTGTGAAGGTCGATTGCAGGAAAGATTGCCAGTCGGATTGTTAACTTCTGAAAGTCTGGGAGGGGTTGGACGGAAAGTCGAGTGGGGATTGGTAAGATCTGGCTGGCCGTTTCGCGAGTACACGACGACGTGGGGACAAACAAACGATTTGGCTGTTTTGGTTACGAATGGTGATGCGTGAAGTGGATCAGGTCGCAGCTTTTCCTGAAGATTGTGGGGCTTTACGCTTCGCTGTCGCTGCTTGCCCTGATCGGACTGCTGGTGGCTTTGAATGCCGAGCAAACGACCGAGGCCGGCGCTGAGCAGACTCAGGATGTGCAAGACAGACTTCGCAGCATTCGGACTGACCTGGAAGCTGGCGAAGATCCTGAAACGGTGCTGGCATCATGGAAGCAAACACTGCAGCGCGACGGGTATCGCTTGTGGCTGGTTGATAAGGAGTGCCGGTCCCTTACGAACGCTGCAGATGAACCGCCGACAGAGATCACGCTGCAGTCGGTAGTCCAGTCAGCATTGCGTTTAGGGGAGTCCACGAGACGCTTTCACTTGCAGAGTGGTGATCCGGAATTGCTGGCATTTGCGCTGGATGCATCGCCGGACAAAGAACACGCTCGAGTTCTGCTCATGGTTATCGAATCCGAAGCGTTGCAGGGGAATCTTAGTTCAGTCCGATCGGCGGCCACACGGGCGGCTGTTTTTACGTGGATCATTGGAATTCTCTGCGTTGCGTTTGTCGCTGGGGGAATTATCGAGCCGCTGCAGGCAATGTCGCTGAATCTGGACCAGTCAATTGAGAGGACTCAGCGGGAAGACATGCTGCTGTCGATCTCGGAGCGGCGCGATGAATTGGGACAAGTCGCCACGGCATTGCATCGTTTGGAAGTAGAGCGTGAGGAGCGAATCGCGAGGCTGGAAGTGGCCGAAAGAGAAGCGCGTGCGTCGTCGGACTTATTGTCGGCGGTGCTGGATTCAATGGTGGAAGGCGTTGTCGCAATTGATCGAGAGCAGCGGATTGTGTTTCTGAATGCGGGCGCCCGTCGGCTGTTGCGGATCAGCAATGTGATCGGGATTGGCCACCGACTGTATGAAGCCGTCCGCGTGCCTGCGTTTCTGGACGCTGTTGAGGACGCTCTGAAGTCGCAGCAGATGGAAACGGTGGAATATCGCAGGTCGCGTGAAGATGCCAGCCTGGTGCTGGTCGTGATCCCGATTCTCAAGGGGCCCTATGTCGGTGCCGTTGCGGTCATCCGCGACGTCTCGGAAATGCGGAAACTGGAAGCTATGCGGCGGGATTTTGTCAGCGCAGTATCTCACGAACTCAAGACTCCGCTGACAGTCATTCAGGCGTGTACCGACACATTGCTGGGCGGAGCCATGTCAGAGCCAGCCGCGGCTGAACGGTTTCTCAAGCAGATTGAAGAACAGTCCGAGCGTTTACTGCAGTTGATTCTCGGAATGCTGCAACTGGCGCGCGTCGAATCGGGACAACAAGTTTTGCATCTGGAACCACTCGATGTGGTGACGGTTGCAGACGATGTGCTCCGTGGATTTCGCACGGTCGCCGACGCAAAATCCATACAACTCTTCCTGACAGGAGCCGACCAAATGACGGTCACGGCAGATGATCAGGCGCTGCACACGATTATCAGCAATCTTGTCGATAACGCCCTGAAACACACAAATTCCGGGGGTTCAGTCACCGTTGAATTGGTGCATGAAGGGAGGGGGCCGACGATCGTTGTACGGGATACCGGTTCCGGAATTCCCGAGGAAATGCTGGGCCGCGTTTTTGAGCGATTCTACCGCGTGGACCGAGACCGTTCGCGTGAACGGGGAGGGACTGGTCTGGGCCTGGCAATCGTAAAACATTTGTGCCAGGCTTTGGGCGGCTCCGTCTCTGTTAAGAGCGAATTGGGCCAGGGAAGCGAGTTTTGCGTGCAGTTCTCGAAAACGTAATTGGGACAGTTGCAGGGCCGAGAAAAGTTACGCAACCATCGAAGTTCATTAAATCTTAACAATTGGTTCGTTCAATCCCTTGGCACAGTTTTGCAATTCATGTTTACTTGAAATATCTCCAAAGGGGTCACTTGGAATGAACATTGGTAGTCGAGTTTTGGCGGTCTTCAGTCTTGGGCTTTTCGCCTCTGGGTTGCCGGGTTGTTCGGTTGAGGATGTCGGAACGCCTTCATCTGGAAACGGAGCGACGGTTCCGGCGACATCGGCTGAAAACGTAGGGCGAATTCAGATCGATGGCTCCAGTACTGTAAAAATGATCACAGCTGCCGTTGGTGAAGAGTTTCATGAAAAATTCAGGGAGATCGACTTTGCTCAAAAAGTGTCGGGAACAGGCACCGGCTTCAAAGAAATGATTGCTGGGCGAATCGATGTGGCGAATGCGTCACGCCCGATCAAAGCCACGGAGAAAGCAGACTGCGAAACGAACGGCATTGAATTGCTTGAGTTGGTCATTGCTTTGGATGGCCTGACTGTGTGTGTGAACAAAGACAACGACTGGGTTGATGCCATCACCGTGTCTCAACTGAAAAAAATCTGGGAGCCGGGCAGCACGGTCAAGAGCTGGAAAGACGTCGATGCTTCATGGCCTGATGTTCCGATCTCATTGTATGGCCCCGGCGAAGAATCAGGCACGTTCGACTTCTTCACGGAAGCGATCAATGGCAAGGAAGATGCGATCCGGGAAAAATACAGTCCGAGCGCTGATGATAACGTGACGATTACTGGCGTCTCGGGCGAAAAAGGCGGCATGGGTTTCGTGGGGTGTGCCTACTACTATGCCAACACCGACAAAGTGAAGGCACTGAAGATTTCATCGACGGACAATCCGGCAGATGCTGTTGGACCAACGGCGGAAGCGGTGAAAGCCGGCGAATACAAGCCGTTGGCTCGTCCGCTGTTTATTTACGTAAAGAAGTCTTCACTGGCTCGCCAGGAAGTTCAGGATTTCGTACGGTTCTACCTGAACGAAGGCCAGAAAAAGGTGAGCGAGGTTGGCTATGTTGACGTCAGCGACGAGCAACTGAAAGCCAGCCGCGATGCGTTCGAAGCGGCAATCAAGTAGCATATGCTTTATGTCACAAGCCAAATTACCGGCCTGGGCCAGTTGTCGCGTTTCTCGTCGTCACGAGAAACTCATTCAGGGAGCGCTGTTCCTGTGTGCGGCATTGTCGGTGTTGACGACCGCAGCCATCATTCTGGTACTCCTCACGAACGCCGTTTATGCGCCGGGCGCGAAAACGGCGTTCTTTGAGCGGGTATCGTTGTGGGAGTTTCTGACCAGCACACACTGGAAACCCGTCGATGGAGCAGATGGACGATTCGGAATCATTCCGCTGCTGTGCGGAACCATGATGGTGGCCGGAATTGCCTCGCTGGTCAGTGTTCCGGCGGGCCTTGGTGCAGCGATTTACATGAGCGAGTACGCATCGCCGCGAGAACGCGAATTCCTGAAGCCGCTTCTTGAAATCCTGGCAGGTATTCCATCGGTCGTTTACGGATTCTTCGCGCTGAAATTCATCACACCATGGATTCTGAAACCTCTGTTCAGCCTGTTTGGAATCCACCTGGAAGTCTACAACGCACTCAGCGCCGGAATTGTCGTGGGGATCATGGTGACGCCATTGATCGCGTCGCTGAGCGAAGACGTGATTCGAGCCGTTCCTCGCAGTCTGCGGGAAGCCGCGTTCGCTCTGGGAAGCACTCGTTTTGACGTTTCGGTACGCGTGGTTGTGCCAGCAGCGCTGTCCGGTATTCTGGCCGCGTTCCTGCTGGCGTTTGCGCGAGCAATCGGCGAAACCATGGCAGTCGCGATTGCCGGCGGGCAAGGAGCGATCGCGACGCTCAATCCGCTTCAGGGAGCCCAGACGATGACCGGTTTCATGGTGCATGCCAGCACCGGTGAAAGCGAAGCTGATTCGATCAGTCGCATGAGTATCTACGCTGTCGGTATTGCGCTGTTTGTCATCACGCTGACGATCAATGTGATATCGGGCTGGATCCTGCGACGCTATCGTGAGGTGTACCAATGAGCGACACAGGTTCTCAGTCGTCATCCTCGATCCGCGTGATGTCCAGGCCCGTCAGCTTTATTTCCGGAGCCGATCGGTCGATCCGCAGAAGGTTATTTCTTTCCCGTCTGTTCGCACGGACCTGTCGATTCGTGACGTACGCCTCTCTGGGAATGCTGGTGGTATTGCTGGCGGCAATCATCTGGAGCAGCCTTGGAAGACTGTCTTTGGATTTTGTATACAACGCAAATTCGACAGATTCCGTAAAGGCCGGAATGCTGGCAGGATTGTGGGGTTCGTTCTGGCTTATCCTTTTCACTGCTCTGTTCTCCGTGCCTGTGGGAGTGGGTTCGGCGGTATATCTGGAAGAGATTGCGAAAGACAGTTTTCTGGTGCGGTTGATCAAGACGAATCTTTCCAACCTTGCCGGCGTGCCGTCGATTGTTTACGGAATTCTGGGCTATACCGTGTTTCGCAGTTCTGCGGCTGTACTCAAAGTCTGGTTTGACGGGCAACATGCGTTCAACATTATGGGGCTGTTTCGTCTGAGGCTGCTGAGATTACCACACTATAACGATATCTATGAAGACAACATCCTGGTCGGAGCTTTGACACTCACGCTGGTAGTACTGCCGACCGTGATTGCTGCTGCTCAGGAAGCGCTGAGATCTGTCCCCAGTTCAATCCGAGTCGCATCTCTGGCTCTTGGGGCGACTCGATGGCAGACGATCTGGCACCAGGTGATTCCTGCGGCGCTGCCCGGCATTTCCACCGGCGTCATTCTGTCGACTTCGCGGGCAATCGGTGAGGCTGCTCCGTTGATCATGCTCGGGGCTTTAACGTACACCACGATGGTTCCAGGCAACATCGACTCCCCCGAGAAACTGATAACCAGGCCCACGCAGGTTCTGCTCGCTCCACTTGACCAGTTCACGGCAATGCCGATTGAGATTTATGACTGGTCACGGCAGGCAAATTCGCAGTTCACGGCCGTGGCGGCCTCCGGGATCATCGTGCTGCTCATCGTGTTGCTGTCAATCAACGCCGTGGCCATGATCGTGCGGCACTACGCGAGCAGACGCTTGAAATGGTGAAAGGATCTGCGCAGTAGGTCGAATGAAACATTTGAGTACTTCGGATTCCAACTAACATGCCAGCCATCACTTCCAATTCTGTGCCACCTCCCGTCGCGGGTGTTGATCGAGACCTTGATACTTCCGCTCATCCGGCGGCGATTCAGGCGAGCGGAGTTGATTTCTACTACGGCGAACATCAGGTGCTCTTCGATGTGTCGCTGACAGCGCCTGAACGTTCGGTGACAGCATTGATCGGCCCGTCCGGCTGCGGGAAAAGCACGTTTCTGCGCACGCTCAATCGCATGAACGACCTGATCGAAGGAGCCCGTTGTACTGGCGAAATTCTGGTCGAAGGGCAGGACATCATGGACCCGGCGGTGGATGTCGTGCTGCTGCGGAAACATGTCGGCATGGTGTTTCAGAAGTCGACGCCATTTCCAAAATCAATCTTCGACAACGTCGCCTACGGGCCGCGCGTGGCAGGAGAGAAAAACCGTTCGATCCTCGCGGACCTTGTCGAGTCCTGTCTGAAGAAAGCTGCTCTGTGGGAAGAAGTCAAAGATCGGCTGACGACGTCCGCCATGGCCTTATCCGGAGGTCAGCAGCAGCGGCTGTGTATTGCCCGCACGCTGGCGACGAATCCTCATATTATCCTCATGGACGAACCGGCATCTGCGTTGGACCCTGCGAGCACCGACCGCATCGAGAACCTGATCGGCGAGTTGTGTGCGAACTACACGATCGTCATCGTGACTCACAACATGCAGCAGGCCTCGCGCGTCAGCCACCAGACGGCCTTCTTTTACAAAGGGATTCTGGAAGAATCCGGCCCCACATCGAAGATTTTCACCAGTCCTTCCAAAAAGGCAACTCAGGACTACATCACGGGGCGATTCGGTTGATGCGACCTTGTTCGCTGTCTTAACAATTCGTGGGAATTGGCGATTCATTGACGATACACCTTCGATCTTAATCATTCATTAATCATCTCTCTTCATATTGCGTCTGCCAGCGACAGGATTCCTGGCTGTACGCAATAGTCCAGCAGGATCAGTCGCGTATGACCATTCACTTTGTGAACGAAATGGAGTATCTGCATCGAGACATTCTCTCGATGTGCTCAACTGTGGAGGAACTCATTCATGACGCTGTCGATGGGCTGAAACATGGACGCAGTGAACTGGCGACGGAGGTATCGGTTCGTGACCGGGAAGTGGATCGGTGGGACATTCGAATCGAAGAAGAGTGCCTGAAGATTCTGGCATTGTATCACCCGGTTGCGAATGATCTGCGACGTGTGGCGGTCGTGATGAAAATTGCCGCCGAACTCGAACGTGTGGCTGACATCGCTGTCAGTATTGCGGAACGGTCCGCCGGAATCGCACAGCATGGTGATTTCCCCATGCCAAGTCGTCTCAATGAAATGACGGACGAGGCGCTCAGCATGTTACATGACAGTATTGATGCGTTTGTTGAGCAGAATTCTGCAGCAGCGCGTGTGATCTGTCAGCGGGACGAACGGGTTGACAAACTGAACAGTGAATTGATCGCCGAAGTGGTCAACGTGATGAAGCAGCGGCCGGAACTTGTCGAGCCCAGTCTGCATTTGTTTTCGGTGATCCGGCATGTGGAACGAGTCGCAGACCACGCGACGAACATCGCAGAAGATGTCGTGTATCTTGTGGATGCTGCAATTATCCGGCATCCTCGACTGAATCGTTGATTTTCAGAGGCGGATTCTTTTCTATGCAACCCAGTATCCTTGTCATTGAAGACGAACAGTCCATTGCGGACGTGATCGTCTACAACCTGCAGAAGGAAGGATTCACGGTCTATTGGGAACGCGATGGTCGCGACGGATTGCTGAAAGCACAGACGCTGATTCCGGACCTCTGCGTGCTGGATCTGATGCTGCCGGGAATTGACGGACTGCAGATCTGCCGACTGCTGAAATCCGACGCCCGAACCAAAGCCGTCCCCGTGATGATGCTCACGGCCCGCAGCGGAGAGACGGACGAAATCGTCGGCTTCAATATGGGTGCCGATGACTATGTGACGAAGCCGTTTCGAGTGCAGCCGCTCATGCTTCGCATCAAAGCGCTCTTGCGGCGCTCGGACACTGCAGAGACAGCCAAGAACCTGCTGGAGCTGCATGGCATTGAAATCGACCGCACAAATCATGTGGTCAGGTACAACGGTGCTGAATTGGAACTCACGCCCACGGAGTTTCGCATGTTGTGGACCATGATGTCTCAGCCAGGCCGTCCGTTTTCCCGCAATGAACTGATGGAAACGTCACGCGGTGAAGACGCCAATTCCCTGGAACGCACCATCGACGTCCACGTCCGCGCCCTCCGCAAAAAACTCGGAGACAACACCGACCTCATCGAGACCGTCCGCGGTGTCGGTTACCGGTTTGCCCGGAAATAAGCAGCGACGGCTGCTGGTGCCCGGTCAGTCGTGCCTTGATGGATCGTGTGGCCGGGGCTGGACTGAGCGGAGCGAAGGAAGCCCCGGGGTTTCGGGCTGGCACCCTCCAACCCCGGCCACCCATCAATCCATTGATGACAGCGCATTCGCTTGCCGTTGGAATACCACTTGCACCTGCTACAAAAAAGCCCCCGGCAACTTGATGTTACCGAGGGCTGAGTTGTGGTCAAGTTTTGCAGTCGGCCTGATGCTGGCTGCGAACTTAAGAACATCGCTTAGTACCGGTAGTGTTCCGGCTTGTACGGGCCGCCAACCGGCACGTTGATATATGCCGACTGTTCCGGGGTCAGTGTTTCGAGCTTCGCACCCAGCTTGGCCAGATGCAGGCGAGCCACTTCTTCGTCCAGTTCTTTTGGCAGCAGATGCACGCCGATTTCAAAATCTTCGAAGTTTTCCCACAACGCCAACTGGGCCATGACCTGATTCGTGAAGCTGTTGCTCATCACGAATGATGGATGCCCTGTCGCACAGCCGAGATTGACGAGGCGTCCTTCTGCCAGCACGATGATCGCCTTGCCGTTGGCGTAGACATACTTGTCAACCGGGCCACCTTCGTCAGCCGGAGTCTTGATTCGAACCTTGCGGATGCCCTTATGATTGTTCAGATAGGCGATCTGTATCTCCGAATCGAAGTGTCCGATATTGCAAACGATGGCCTGATGCTTCATCTTGTCCATGTGTTCGCCGCGAATCACACCCACGTTGCCGGTCGTCGTGACAAAGATGTCTCCCTGAGGAGCCGCTTCGTCCATGGTAATGACCTGGAAGCCTTCCATGCAGGCCTGCAACGCACAGATTGGATCGATTTCTGTGACAATCACGCGAGCGCCAAGTCCGTCCATCGCGTCGGCACAACCTTTGCCGACATCGCCGTAGCCGCAGATCACAACCACTTTGCCGGCCACCATGACGTCCGTGGCACGCTTGATGCCGTCCGCCAGGGATTCGCGGCAACCGTAGAGGTTATCAAACTTGCTCTTGGTCACCGAATCGTTAACGTTGATTGCAGGCACTGCCAGCTTGCCAGCCGCGTGCATCTGATGCAGGCGATGTACGCCGGTCGTCGTTTCTTCTGAAAGGCCACGGATGCCCTTGAGGAGTTCCGGAAACTTGTCGTGAACCATTACCGTCAAGTCGCCGCCGTCGTCGAGAATCATATTGAGCGGCTCGCCGTCCGGAAAGAACAGAGTCTGCTCGATGCACCAGTCAAATTCTTCGGCACTCATTCCCTTCCAGGCATAAACAGGAACGCCGGTCACGGCAATCGCGGCTGCAGCGTGGTCCTGAGTCGAAAAGATATTACAACTGGACCACTGAACTTCGGCCCCGAGCGCTGTCAGCGTTTCGATGAGCACGGCGGTCTGGATTGTCATGTGCAGGCAACCGGCGATGCGGGCACCCTTCAGAGGTTGAGACTTGCCGTGTTTTTCTCGAAGCGCCATCAGGCCCGGCATCTCGATTTCGGCAATTTCGATTTCTTTACGCCCCAATTCGGCCAACTCAATATTTGCCACCTTGTAGGGAAGTGCGGACACAGTACTCATGAATTCAATCTCGCTTTTGAAAGGAACAAAAACCTGTTGAAAGGCATTCCGCAGCGACGGAATGAGATTAACAGCCAGAATTGGTGACGGCACGATAAATGAACACTGCGCATCAAAGCAATACGTTGAAATGGAAACTCAGCGTTTTCCGCGATTTGGGCGAGTTTTTGTGAGCGCCGCGCCTGGGACGGCTCAATCCACGGCTCGCACAAATTGCAGTTTGAAGTACGGGGCTCCAGCCGGTAAAACTCCGCCTGATATGTTTCTGCCCGGTCGCGCGACTTCTCGTAGCAGCCGCGATGTGAACCGGCAGGTTTTCATTGTCGATAAGAATGACTCAATGATTCAGGTTCAATTACCAGACGGGACTGTTCTCGAACATCAGGATTCTGCGTCCGCTCTGGATGTCGCCGCAGGGATCGGCGAGCGTCTGGCAAAGGCGACGGTCGCGGCCAGTATAAACGGCACTGTCGTCGATTCGATGCGACCGTTGGCGAATCTCACGGATCTGCGTCCTGTGCCGCTGAAGCTGATCACAGAACGCGACCCCGAGGCGCTGGGCGTCATGCGCCACAGTTGCGCCCATGTGATGGCTCGGGCGATCATGCGACTATTTCCCGGAGTTGGCCTGGCATTCGGCCCGACAACCGGCAACGGATTCTATTACGACTTCGACCTGACAACTCCGATCAGCGAAGAGGACTTTCCCCGCATCGAAGCCGAGATGCAGAAAATCGTCGATGCGGCAGAACCCTTCGACCGCTTTGAGGCCTCGCGCGAGGAAGCGCTTCAGCTCTGCAGTGATCTGAAGCAGACTCTGAAGACAGAACATATTCGCACGGGTCTCGCCGAACATCCGACGCTCAGCTTCTATCGTCAGGGCGAATTCCTGGATCTCTGCCGCGGTCCGCACATTCCGCACGCCGGCAAGATCAAAGCGTTCAAAATCACCAGCGTCGCGGGGTCCTACTGGAAGGGCGATGCGGCCGGTCGCCAACTTCAGCGCGTCTACGGAACCGCATGGTTCGACAAGAAAGATCTGAAGGCGTACCTGGAACAGCTTGAAGAAGCAAAGAAGCGCGATCACCGAGTGCTTGGTAAGCGGCTGGGCCTGTTCACGATCTCCAGCGAAGTCGGCCAGGGGCTGTGCCTGTGGTTGCCGAAAGGAGCGACGATTCGCGCGACGCTGGAGGAATTCATTAAGGCCGAATTGCTGCGACGAGGCTATCAGCCGGTGTATTCGCCGCACATCGGGCGCGTTGAAATGTATGAAACCAGCGGACACTTTCCGTACTACCGCGATTCGCAGTTCGCACCGATCTTCGGACATTCGGCCGGGCAACTGGTGGACTACTGGATTCGCGCTCTCGATCCGAGCGATGACGCTCTGGCTCCGCCAACTCCGGAAGCTGAACGCACGCTGCTGGATGCCGCGAAAGTCCTTGGCTTCGACGCGAAAGACTTTCCAGTCAAGGGCACCGATGAACAAAAACGCGAAGTGCTGCGTCGCTGGGAAAAGCAGCAGGAACGCTTCCTGTTGAAGCCGATGAACTGCCCGCATCACGCTCAGATGTACAAGGCCATGCCTCGCAGTTATCGCGACTTGCCGGTACGGCTGGCGGAGTTCGGCACGGTCTATCGGTATGAGCAATCAGGCGAACTCAACGGTATGCTGCGAGTCCGCGGACTGACCCAGGACGACGCGCATCTGTTCTGCACGCCGGAACAGGTCGAGCAGGAATTCAAGGACACTTTGCACCTCGTGAAGTTCGTCCTGCAGGCCGTCGGGCTGGAAGGCTACCGAGTCCAATTGTCGATGCGCGATCCCAACTCCGACAAGTATATCGGCAGCAAAGAACTTTGGGAAAAGGCCGAAAACACGCTCCGCAAAGTGCTGACCGACGAAGGGATGTCGTTCGTCGAATGTGAAGGCGAAGGTGCGTTCTATGGTCCGAAGGCCGACTTCATGGTCAAGGATTGCCTTGGCCGTGAATGGCAGTTGGGAACCGTGCAATTGGACTACAACCTGCCGGAACGCTTCCAGTTGGAATACACCGGCGCGGATAACAAGACACATCGCCCCGTCATGATTCACCGGGCTCCGTTCGGTTCGATGGAGCGATTTGTCGGTGTGCTGATCGAACATTTCGCCGGTGCGTTTCCGTTGTGGCTGGCCCCGGAACAGATTCGCGTGTTGCCGCTGAGTGAGAAGTCCGATGACTACGCCACCGAAGTTGCTGCCAAACTGCGTCAGGCCGGTTTCAGGGTAGCCACGGATCTGCAGAGTGCTCGTGTCCAGGCGAAGATCCGCGAGGCGCAGATGGATCTGATTCCCTACATGCTGGTCGTTGGACCGAAAGAGGCCGAACAAAACGCCGTCAACGTGCGCTGTCGCATCGACGGAGAACTGGGCGTGATGTCGCTCGATGACGCAATCACAAAGCTGTCAGCCGAACGCGACCAGCGCACGATCCGTCAGGTAGCCAAACGCGCGGAGGCCGCTGCGTTGTCGCCGTCCGATGAAACGCGAAACGAGTATTGATTTCAAATCTCAAATCTCAAATCTCAAATTCCTGACCACTCATTCCATCACACGCTGAGACGACATGAAACGAGACGAAGCCTTCGAACTTGCCATCCAATGGCGGGACAATCCCGTCCTACTGGTAGGCGACTTGCGCGCGGCGTTCGACTGGCTGTGGCGGAACAGCACCGAAGCGCCGGATGCCGTTTCCAGGGCGACCGGTGCAAGAGTCATGGCCGTCTCATTGGTTCCTGAAGCTATCGAACGCCTGATTCCATTACATAAAGCGCTGACGAAGTACGCCATCCTGCTGAAAGCGTCGAAACTGACGCCCGAACTTCTGGACCCCGTGATTGAATCGCTGACTCTGCCAGACTCGCCAGCGGCATCAGAGGACTCTGCGATGGCATCTGCCGCGTCGTTCGTCACACTGACCGGCCTGACTGCCGTGACGCAGGCAATTG
Source organism: Candidatus Kuenenia sp. (assembly GCA_043737515.1). Taxonomy (GTDB): domain Bacteria; phylum Planctomycetota; class Planctomycetia; order Planctomycetales; family Planctomycetaceae; genus SXXK01. Next base: position 14,498 of record JAYTAK010000883.1, read on the forward strand.
AGATTACGCAGCGCTGGGTGGATAAACAGGAACGCCTGCGGAACGGCGAAGGCAACCGCAGCGAGATTCTGAAGACCACAATCGAAGTTGCCGACGACGAGTTGCTGGTTAAGACGGATCAGGATGGCAGTTTGAAATTACGCGGCTCAACCAATATCCCGATGTTCCTGGCCTTCTTTCGGACTGCCAAACATCACTTGAGTGTCGATGCGTTTTTGGACATCGACCGCACCGTTAAGGCAACAAACCTGGATCGTCATCGCGTTCGATTGTCTTCCAAATTGCATGACGTGATGATTGAAATTGTAACAGAAAAAGATGGCTATCGAATGCAGAAATTTCGATAGCAACGACGCAGGAGGTTTACGCGATTCCCATGATGATGTGGACTTTCGGGACATCAATCAGGCCGGAATGTCACGACGCCATCCCAAGGATTCGGCGGAACCTTGCTGCCTCGGGCGATCATGTCGCGGAGCATTGAATTTGCTTCGTCATCGACGAGAGGTATCCCGAAGATTTCCTCGGCTTCCGCCCATTGGCCGACGATGAACAGATCGATGGCACGTTCGTGCAGTTCGAGTTGCAGGTTTGACAGTTCACCGTCCGTGCCTTCCGGCCATAACAGCTCACTGATCGTCACGATCGTCTCCATGCCTCGAGGTCGTACGCAGGCAATGCGGCGGCAGCGGAGATTGTTCGGGCGTCCGCGTTCCCGGATCGCGGCGGCTGTTGCGTCGTCGAGAAGAATGGGCGTTCGGAATATTTTTGTCATGCCTTGCAGACGCGAAGCCTGATTGACGACCGCCCCGAAGACACCGACCTTGCTCTGTTCCGGCGGACCGATCTGACCCGCGATGCCGGTTCCGTGCCCAATGCCGATCCCGATTGTCAGACCGTACAACGGGTGACTTTCATCCGTTTGTCCATCAGCGAACTGTTTTCGGATGTCCATCGCGGCACGGCAGGCAAGCAACGGGCCGTCCTCAGTAGCCTGCGGCCAGCCCCAGAATGACAGGACTGAGTCGCCCTGAAAATCCGCGATCACGCCGCCTTGTTCCATGATGCAGCGAGCCATCGCACTCAGTGCGGCGCTGATTTTCGTCAACAACGCCGGCAGATCTCCGTCGGCCTGTTCCGTCTTCCGCGAAAAGCCCCGGAGATCGCAGAACAGCACCGTAATTTTGCTTGTCCGCGGCCGCAGCATGTCGTCTGCATTTTGATTGGTAATCGTCTTGACAACGGCGGGCGGGAAAAAACTGGACATCCGCGTCTGCGTCTGCTGCAACATGCGGACTGAGCGTGTCGCCCCGATGAACTGTGCCATGAGTTCCGTAAACCGCATCGGCTCCTGAAGCTCATGCTTCATCGCGGTCGGCCGCAGCGAATCAAAGGCACCGCTCAAATACAGGCACCAGCCGCGCGAGGATTCATCCAGCAGCGGCGAGCAAAAGGCCCAGTCCAGATTGCCAAGGTTTGTGAAGACTCCCTGCTCGGCGGGCGAATCCCAGATATGCAGGACGCTTTGTGCCGTCTTGATGGCTGTGGCCATGAGGCGGCGACTCGGGCGAAACTGACTGGCACCGTCATCGCGGCTGTTCCAGCGCATCAGCGATGGTTCGGGAATCGAGGCAGGGTCTTCGTGTTCCCGCATGTGATCGAATACGACAACCGCCGCCGCGAAACATCGCGGGATGGCCTCCAGCAACAGTTTGACCATGGCCGCCGCAAACTCCGGATCATTCCGCGACTCGCGCATAAGCTGCGGGATCGTGGCCAGCAGTTCGAGCGACCGTCCCTGCGTCTGCACAAACGGGACTCGGCGCAATTCCCCTGGCGCGAAGGTGTATTCGTTGACCGCCGAATCCCGCAGGACGTCCGTCGTTGCACCAGTGGTCGCTGTCAGTCGAAACGTTGTCTGACCGATTCTGAATTCTTCATCGACCTGCAGATTGACGGACGACGTTTCTTTGTCCTTGAAGGCCAGTTGATTCTGCGCGGCATCCAGCTTTCTGATCAATACGTAGCCGTGCGACAGCGTCACTTCCGCATGGATGCGTGAGATTGCACGATCCCACGGGACGGGGATTTCACATTGTGACGACCGGCCGAGTCGCAGCGTTTTCGACTCCACGAGCGGAATGCTGAATCGCTGCGTCGCCTCCGGACCGATGACCTTCAGTTCTAACATCCTGTCTGCCTGTCGAATTCTGACACGAAAAAGTTGACCAACAGAAAGTTCCTGACTCTACCGGATTCTATGTGCAGCTCCCGATTGGTTTTGAAGGAAAAATTGAGTGTGGGAGAAAGATCGTTTAACGGCGAGCCGTAGGCGTAGGCGAAATTCTCT
>JAYTAK010000884.1:0-3211 GCA_043737515.1 Candidatus Kuenenia sp.
CCAGAAGTCTCGACCTCCGCCTCAATGATCGGTTCATGAACCAGCTGCTTCGCGAGTTCCATCAGATCATCAGCCAGAGACTTGCGATCGCATTCAGACATAACTTCGTAGACTTGCTGAATGTTCTGACGCATCGTTTGAACCGAACCCACCAACGTTCGAATGTTGCGGGTTGGGCGCCCGCGTTTCTCAACTCTCCCGCCGGCACGAGCGGCGGTCATCGGCCTGATGTTCGGCCCGCCCAGTGGTTCGTTTCCCGCATTGAACGATCGCTGTTGATTCGCCGCAAACTGAGCCAACACAGCTTTGTCTGCTAAGTCAGTCGCGAACGCCTTTGTGATCAGTTGGCCGTTGCGAGCGCACGCGATGGCCTGATCAATTGCCGCCTGCGGCATGTGCTTCCGGGCCAATGCAAGCAGCGCCGATGGTTGGAAGTAGTCCAGGCAGTCAAGATCCCCAAATCGCTGAGCCAGTGTCATGTAGGCGCGGGCTGTTGCCAGTGACCACTGAAACTCGGCACCAATCCACGCGAGGAACACGGAACCGAGCAATTGTCGAACCTGAATCAGCCGGCGTCCGATATCGACCGTCGATCTGGTGGAATGACGCATGTGCAACGTGATGGCCTTGGCGTGTTCGGCAATCACCTGTTGATGTTCAGCAGAAATGCTGGAGTAATCGAAACCAATCTTTTGAGGCATGACAAAAACCTTTCGGAGAAATCGTTGAGAATAGAAACGTGATTCGTGCGTTGGCCCGCTTACTTCCTTTCCATGCTGCCAACGCGGGGACGGTTGATAAGATCGGCAGCCGCCACGGGCTGCAATTGTCGATGGTCCAGGTACCGGCGCGTGACTGTCACACTCGAATGTCCCAAGTGATCCCGCGCCGTGTTTTCATCGGTCGCTACGGCCACGGACGTGGCACTCGTGCGACGAAGTTTGTGAAACAAGTCTCTTTTGGAACACGGCAATCCGGCTGATGCCAGAATCTGCCGGTATGTGTTTCGAATCGCGTGGCCAGAGCCATTCGGCCAGGGAAACAGATACTCCCGATTCGCCGGTTCCATCGCTCTTACAAATCGAAGCGTATCGCTGTGCAGTTTGAAGGTTTGCGCCTTTCGCTGTTTCTGGTCTCCGGCGTCGATCATCAACCAGCCGGTTTCGATGTTCAGATCGGTTGTCGCCCGCAGCATCAGAGCATTGAATCGCAGGCCGGTGTCGTACAGTGCCAGAACAAACGCCGGCCACCAGATGCGTGCGGGAATGTCGCACACATCGCCCTGCAGCTGCGCAGCCGCTTCGATGATGCGTTCCAGTTCGGTTGTCGTCCAGGCGTCAACCAGATGATGTTCGACTTTCAGTTTCGGCACATCGCGCGGCAATTCGTTGGTCAGACGTTTCGTCCAACCGAAACGCCAAAGCGCCAACAGGTCCGCGCGGTAATGATTACAGGTGCCCGCCATCACGCCCCGTTCAAAGCAGTCCGACAAAAAGTCTTCCACCAGCTCGTCGGTCAGATCCTGAAACGTCAGTTCACGTCCGGCAAACGAATACAACAGGTTCACCGTTCTGGCGTAGTGCCCAATCGTGCTTTCTGCAGCCTGCCTCAATCTGGTCGGACGGTACTTTGACGAGAACGTATTCAGCAGCGTGTCGGGGTTCGCGGAACAGGTCACGGATTTTGGTACCAGCACATTGTTTTGTACGGCCGTTGGTCGATCGACAGTCCCCGTTTCCTGCGACGCTGCCGGCGAAACGCTGTTCAACCGGTTCCGCGAGGGCGCTTTCTTTCGGCCAAACCGTCTCAACGCCATCAGAGCGGCGCGATAATGATTGCATTCGCTGGCATGGACGCCCTGCTCAAAGCAGCTGGACAGGAAGTCTTCCACCAATTCGTCGGTCAGATCCTGAATTGTCAGTTCCCGTCCGACAAACGCATACAGATGGTTCACGGTTCGGACATAGTGGGCAACCGTACTTTCTGTCGCGTGCTTCAGTTTCGAGGGACGATATTTCGACCAAAATATGTTCAACAGGGCCTCTGGATTCTCGGAACACGGCACCGCATTGGGGTTCAGCCCATAGCTCTGCAGAGTTTCCTGCGGATCCATGGACTCCGAATTCTGCGACTCTCGAGTCGAATGCGACTGGCCTAACGCAGCGAGTTCGCCCCGACGGCGATCGCGAGCTCGAATCAACCGGGGCTTTCCATCGTGGCAGACAAAGTTCAAAATCGGCTGGATCCTGTCCAGCACGTCCGGCCTGCGTCGCGTGGTGACCTGCAGCCGCACAAATGAGTTCGAATGCGTGTAAGGCAGACCAGCACGGTAGAGAATGGTTTTGTAGTCGCGGTACAGCATGTGAAACGGCGGTTTGCCGGAATCTTTGGGCCACGGCAACAGGAACTCACGTTCCGGTGGCAACGCACTCAGGGCCTCCAGTGTCTTGGCGTGAAGCTGGTACAGAACATGGCCAAACGAAATTCGCCCTGTCGCAGCATCCAGCGACGACGCCGGCAACTTGACCGCCATCTCTGCGGAAACATCCAGATCCAGAATCAGCAGGATGAGTGCGGGCCACCAGTGCCGACCAGCAATCTGGCCAACAAATTCCGGCATCTTCCGAGCGGTCGTCACGATGCGATTGACTTCCAGCATCGCCCACGGTTCCGCCTTTCGCTTCGGTGAATTCGTTCCCATGTTCAGCGCTCCCCGTCTGTCGTGCGGACCGAGAGCGGGAACAATCCCGGCAACGCCAGCGTGGTGTGATGACTCGCCGCGCAGGCCTGCCGATGCGACCATTCGACCGAATCAAATCGGTTTCTCAGTTGGGAGCTCACCAAAACCACCAGACGAACGTCGTCCGGATGTTGCTTGTGCATGATCCGATGGATGGCGTTCATGCATTCTTCAAATTCAGCCTCGTCAGTAACGCTCGACAAATCGCAGGTGAAGTTCAGCGGCTTTGGTGGTTCGTCTTCCCAGAGCAGCTTGTCAGATTCGTCCAGGCTCGACAACGCGCTGGCCACCGCGCCGTCCAACCTGTCTCGCATCAATCGCCATTCGGATGCGTGTGCGATGGACACTTTGATTTTGCTGCCACCATGCAGCAGAGAGACTTTGATGCGATCCTTTGTACTGCGGGTCAAAACCAGCATGGCAAACCCCAACGGAAAAACCCGCCGTCAACTCTGTAGGGGAGTCGACGGC
>JAYTAK010000885.1:0-7323 GCA_043737515.1 Candidatus Kuenenia sp.
GTGGGTCTGCGACCGGCCTGATTTCGAAAGTCCCGTCAGGGACGTAAGGTGTCTTTCGTCCCTGACGGGACTCTCGGACGTCTGGATTTCTAACCCACCGTTGAAACGGTGGGCTATTTTCAATCGTCCCTGACAGGACGAATCCCAGTTGGCCAATTGATTCCTTGGACGCAAAACACTTGCCCGGCTTTAGCTTGACACCGACCGATCGATTGACGCCTTGTGATGCTTATACTGATCGGGTACATGCCAGCGCAGCAGTCAGTATTGGCGGGATGCGTTTGAAAATGGGTCACGACGGGAACCTTTTTCTTTTTGACTAAGGATGCATGACTGCTCTGGGTAGGTGTGTCGGATCAGTGAAATCACATTCTCATTCCGCTTCGGCCCGCGCGTCCTCGCCCACGGCGTGCTGCTCGCCCTCGTCATGGGCCTGCTCGGCGGCCTTCTCCCCGCCATCCGCGCCGTGCGATTGAACATCATCACTGCACTGCGAGAACGCTGATAGTCCGTAGTACGAACTAATGTCATTTGTTGACCGGCACGAGAACGCCAAGGAGCACGCTCAAACGACTACTCAAGCTGCAGAAATGCGTGAAGTAGTTCGATGCTCTTTCCGAATTGCTGTTGAGCGTGCCGGGACTTTTGAAGTTCCAGGCCGTTCACTGTCGAGAAGTCTGTCTGCCAGCCAAAGTCCGAATCAAACCCGGTTTCCGCTCGGGGTTCTTTTTCGAGCACATTGCGAATTCGGTCGATACACGGCCCGCGATTTCCGCAAATCACATAGCCAACCATGATTCCGAAAGAGTGACAGGCGCTGTACTTGCCGGACGCAAACCGGTTGATCCCATTCCGCACATATTTCAGTGCGAGATCGTTGTCAGTGCTCCGGATTCGTTTGCACTCCATCGTCAGATACGTTTCTTCATTCCATGTGTAGGCAACCTTGATATCGATCAGCCCGAGCGGCGTGTCATCTTCAGGGCGATCCGACTGAGGTTCACGTTCGAAACGGATTTCTGACGGCACCTTCCGTTTTCGTTTCGCCTCGACCATCTTCCAGCGCAGCACATCGGTGATTCTGTCTTCATCAGTTTTCAACGTTACTCGATCGTCGGCAACCGTCTCCGGCCATGCCATATGAAGTATCTCCAGGGTCGTGACGACGATGGACCACTGTGCCTATCGGCGAAGACCACGATTCAGTCGTCCCGGCAAACCGGCTGCCACTTTGGTTACTCCTCAGCCCGCAGGAGTTCAGCCAGAATCGTATCTGCATCGTCATAGGCTCGCGCTCTGGACCAGAATCGCTTCTGAGCGAGCTTGATGATCAGACAACGATCATCGTCAAACTGAACCATTGAACGACGAAGCTGAAATCCGGACGTCAGAGGCATGTGCAGCAAGTCGGCCAAATGACTGCCACCTTCAAACGCCTTTTGATCAACCACTCGGACACCACGATGGCGGTCGAGATCAAACCGAATCACGACAGCTCCGACATCTGTGAGCCCCCCGATGACATCTGCGTTGATTTTCACGTCGCCAGCGGACAATTGACTGCGGAGATAGCCCACGAGAGTTTCGCAATACGGTTGAAAATCCTCCGGATCGGGAGCCAGAACGCCCTGAGATGAACTCCCGTGTCGGAAGAAGTCGAGATCACACTTTACCGTGTCGGTGATGTACTCACGCTGCCAGTCGGGAAGCTCATAGAAATCGAAGACTGCGTTGTCGAGTTCTGTGAAATCTGTAGTCTCGCTCTGCTGTTCGGCTTTTCGGAGTGCAGCCGACAATTCGCTGAATTCGGATTTACTGCTGGCATCTTTGAAAGGAAGTCGATCAAGGTCGTTCTGCTCAGCAATCTGTTTGTCGATTCCAAATCGAGTTGAGGTGAGCAGGAAGCAATACGTCGCAAGCGACGAATTGATGTACGTATTCAGGAGGTCGCTTCGCCAGTCATCAGAATGAATAGGGCTCCCAAAATAACTTCGAGAGTATGCAACATCATCAGCGCACTTCGCGCCGATGAGTCTGTCGTTCTGTAAGCTTTGCTGAATCATGAACAATGGCGCACGGTAAATTTTGGGATCGCGAGCAAGCTCCATAGTTGCGTAATTGAATGCCGGTAAAGCGTGAGTGCTCTGTTGAAACCGTTGAAGAGCGACATCTTCCAACATCGGTAATGTGAGCATTTCTGTTGGGACTGGTTTGATACTTGCCGTTCTCTTGAACCCCGTATGCAACTTCGTCTCCCAACTCTGCAGCACATGATCCAAGCGATCAAAACGTTCGCGCATGCTCTGCAAAATCGCCCAGTCTCGCGGCGTACCGAATGCCGCGATCTTCAACAAGCTGTCTTCACTGATAACTCGCAACACAGGAAGGTGACTGATCCGCTCCAGAAACAGCTCAACAATTCCGTGCCGCGCAAACGTATCGCTGCGCTCGGCAGAGGCAAAGACCACCGTGTCGTTCTTACCCGGACGATCTTTCTCCAGAACAAGAACCATTGCCGGTTGCTTAGCGGAAGGGAAAAGTTTTTTGTCGTGCAGTGCCGACAGGTTCAGCATCACCCGCGGGCGAAACGCGGACATTAACTGACGCTTCGCCTTCAGTGACTGTTCTTCCTGGCTGAAGAAGTTCTTCGCATCAAGGATCAACCCCAGTCGAGCCCCATTGGCAGCGAAGTCACGAGTTCGCCAGATGAACGCCTGATCGATGGGTGATCGGTATGGCAACTCAACCGGCGGATTCTGGTTCGCACAGTATTCGATGTGGGACCTGGAACTGACATCCGACGTCGAGCGTTCGCCCTTGGGGCGATTCCACGGCGGGTTGCCGACAACAATCGAGAACTGCTTTTCTTTGAACGCAGGGCATGATGCAAACGTATCATCGCTGAATGCATCGGCGACAAATAGATTGCGATCCTTCAGACTGTGGCGGAACTTCAACTGATGCACAGAGCCTGGGGACGGATCAAGCTCAAACGCCGTCAAACAAAGACTGAAGGCTGCAATCTCGATGGCCGTTTCTTCAAGATCGACGCCAAAGATCTGTTGCGATAGTACGTCTCGCACAAGTGTGCGTGTGAGTTTCTCTCCAGCCGCGATTCGACGAGCAACCAATCGGCGAAATGCATCGACAAGAAAAACACCGGAACCACACGCCAAGTCCAGCACTTTGGGAGCGTCTACCAGTGGCGTCTTAAACAAGTGATCGTCGAAGACCTGTGAATGAACCAGATCCACAAGATTGACAGGCGTGTAATGGGTTCCCCGTGCCTTCGCCTTATTTGCATCGCCCGCATAAATGAACCGCTCATAGATCGAACTGATCAATTCAATCGGGATCACTTCGAAGTCATATCGGGAAAAATCAAACGACATCTGACCTGTCGTCAAATCCTGCCGAGTCACAATGGCTCGTGCAACCTCCAGATGCTGCTTCTGGAACGAGTACGACTCATCCTCTTCTCCGTTTGACGGAGGCGGCGGGAAAAGGTCGCCGTTGAATGTTTCCCGCATTCGCTCAAAGAATGTTCGGGTTTCGCCAGTCCGTGTCAGAACTTCGGCAAAGGACTGAGCCTTCAGGCCTTCGAAAAGCGCCTCCGGTAACACGCCGCGAGCTTCAAGGTACGCTGTAAAGAGCGTCCTCAGCATTAACCTGTGAGCCTGCAGAGGTCGGCAATCTCGCTTGACGAGCAGTTTGGCGGCCTGCTCCAAATCTTTCGCCAGTTCCACATCAATGCGAGTGTTCTTGGAAATCCGCTTTCCGGCTTTGGAAGCCCAGAACTGTCCATTCTCCAGGCTCAGCCGATCCAGTTCGTACTTGCGAAGTTGTTCAAGATCCTTCGTCAGGCACGTCAGTACTTCGGCGGGATGCTTTTTCTCAATTGTCTGCGACGGCGGTGCGAAAGCGTTCAGCACCCGAACTCTGGTCGGAGTCACAATCCACAGCATCCTCCCCAGTCCATGATTCCACGCAGTTCGGTGCCATGTGTGTAACTGCTCGGGCGTTGGATCAGCAGCGAGGCTCTTCAGATAAATGCATGGTGCTCCATTGATCTCGAATATGTCGGTAACTCCCAGCTTCTCCTGGTCAAGTATCGAGGCATATCGGAAGCGACGGTCGAAGAGTTGGTCCCCATCTGTTTGAGACTCATTGTCGCGAAGCTGTTCACCACGAATCAATCCGCCCGTATTCTCTCCGGTAGCGCTGGCGTATCCCAGCACCTGCATGAGAGTTTGATATTCGGGAGTGATTGCGTCCATGGGTGCAGAATACCCGCAAACTTCATCTCTGGAAACTGTGGTCGCAACATCGTTCGCCGTCGTCAAGATGGGGAATTTAGCGACGAGCAAGGGCTCCCAAACACTGGCTTTAGGGCACAAGACTCAATCAAAATGCTTGCCTGCAGCTCACTGCGGAGCGGCAATTACTCCAGCGGTCCATTTCAAGAAGCGGCCGCCGGTCGGCCGCCGGTGACAGGCACATTGACACCTGCACTGAATGCAACAAGCATGGTCGCTTTGTCCGACTCTGGCCGTGAGTGTACACTCCCTCTCGCAAGATCTTACAAACAGCGTATCTTGCATCGAATCCGCGAAATCCTTGAAACGCAGTGCATACTACAAATGACGGTTCAAAGTGACATCAAGAAGTCCAGAACACATGAGATGCAGACGTATCTCGGTGCAATGAAGGCGCTTTATGACAATGCAATCGCGCAGAATGGAGAGATTTATGATTTTGCATTTGAACTGACACATGGATTCTCGTCCATCACTGATGCAGCAATTGTCGCTGACCCAAGGATCATCAAGATTCTTCGATACGCAATTGCTCCTAGCATCAGCCAGATGAAATTTGGGCAGATGTTCGGTATTTCATCCATTGGAGTCTTCGAAGACACGAGGGGGAGGTTATCGACGCAGCTCAAGAGAATTGCTCCACAAATTGCGACCTTCGCGACGAAACATCTGGATCGAGGGAGATTTGGCTGGCTCGACGATGCCGCACTGAACATTCCGGTCGCACGAGACTATGCTCGACAGTGGACGTGTTCTATCGCCGCCGACCAGAATGCACAGACCTCATTTCGGCATTGGCGAAAAGAACTTCAAGAGCAGGCTATCCTGCAGTTTCTGGTTTCCAAAGGATACGTGAAGTCATCATTTTCCGGGATTCTCACTCGTTCGACGGACATTGCAATCGGCGAATACAAACAGGAGACCCGCGTTCGTGGACGAACGACGCAGAAAGCAGATGTTGTATTTCGAAGCAAGAGAACAAAGAATTTGATCCTGATCGAGGCTAAGGCAGTCGGTGTAGAACTTGACGCAACCAAACGTGCCAAAGAATGTTGTGACAAAGCCAACGATTGGAGATCATCAGACGAACTGCATCCGCTGGATATCATTTGCGTTATCGGAGGATTCTTCACGGAAACGAATCTAAAAAACCTCGTTGCTTCGGGCATCTATATCGTCTGGGAACATAACCTTTCCATGCTGAAGGAGTACGCATGACGACGCAGTATGTCAGTCTGTTCAGTGGAGCCGGCGGTTTGGATATCGGCCTGGAACGGGCTGGGTTTGAAGCAGTGTCTCTGTGTGAGATTGAATCCGTTTTCTGCAGGACGTTGTCCGCGAATCAGGGCTGGGCTCACGGTGATGCAAGAAAGTACCTGTCGAACGCCACGATCGTGAATGCCGACATTCGCGATGTTCAAGCCGAGGATCTTTCGAACGGGAAGCGTATTGATCTCGTGGTGGGTGGTCCGCCCTGTCAGGCATTTTCAAGTTCCGGCAAGCAGATGAGTGTTCTCGATCCGCGTGGCGCGCTCGTTTCGGAATTCTGTCGGATTGTCGGCGAACTGAAGCCTCGCGTATTCCTGTTTGAAAACGTACGAGGACTGGTGACAGCGCGCGACAAGAATGGCGAACCCGGTGGAGTGATCACGGAACTCATTCATGTTCTGGAAGAACTCGGATACAGTTGTCGCGCCGCTCTGTTGAATTCTGCGGACTACGGTGCCTGCCAGAGACGTGTTCGCTGCTTTATTATCGGTTCCTCCCGAGGCAAAGCACCGGCGTTTCCGGAGCCGATGTGTCAAAAAGACGGTGGCCTGTTCTCCGAGCAATGGAGATCCCTTCGAGATTTTCTGGAGCAACATGCAGATCAGGATTCTTCACAGTTTACGTTCCCCACAAAGCAACTTGCTCAACAATTGGCTGAGATCCCATGTGGCAGCGGACTGAAGAGTCAAGGGAAAGCAGAAGCGACGCGACCAGGTGGACATTGGGGTTATCGACAAGGAACCTTCATTGCGGATCTTGATCTGCCTGCGCGAACGGTGACGGGATCGTCCAGCCAGGACTGGATACGTTGGAATGGCGTGCTGCGGCGACTTACGTTGACAGAAATCAAAGCGTTGCAGGGATTTCCCGAAGACTGGCTTGTGGAAGGAACCAAAGCACAACAATACAAGCAGGTTGGAAATGCCGTCCCGACCGTATTTGGTGAAGCACTGGGGCAGACCATTCTTCAGCATCTGAAGAACTTTCCGAAAGGTAAGCCTGTCCGGATCGACATTCCGGAAAGTTTCAGAGGACACATCGAATACACCAAACGTGATCATGCCCGAAACGCATCGTCACGATCCATTCATCGTCATTTCCAAACAACTGATCCTTCCGACGTGTAATGGCCATTATTTCAAGTCGCTCTGCCGGTCTGTTGATTAAAGTGGGATCAGCTTCCTGCTTGTCAAGTTTTCCAAAAAATTGAGTTTTCATTCCGCCATGGCAAGCTGGAAGCTCACCCCACGTAGAAATCCGGACTGAATCATCAGACGGCTTGCGCCGTACGGCTCGCTGAAATGCGCCGAGGTCCACGCCATTGGAGTTGCGTTGATTGCGGAATGGGGGTCGTTCGCGATACCTTGCGGGCAAGACAGGCAATGCGAATGAACGATGCAGGGTAAGCAGGCTGATGGTTCCACTTCTGGCAGTAGACAATCTCGTCAAGAAATACGGCGATCTCACGGCAGTGGATCTGTTGAGTTTTGACGTCGAGCCAGGTGAAGCATTTGGATTGCTCGGTCCGAACGGGGCTGGAAAATCCACCACCATGATGATGATCTGCGGACTGCTGGCGGCAGATTACGGAGAAGTCCGGCTCGAAGGACGACGCCTTGACCGCACACATCCCGAAAGTCGGCAGCGGATGGGTGTCGTGCCACAGGATCTGGCCATTTATCCGGACCTCACCGCTCGTGAAAATCTGATGTTCTTCGGCAGCTTGTATCATCTGTCC
>JAYTAK010000886.1:0-7321 GCA_043737515.1 Candidatus Kuenenia sp.
GCCACGTTCGCCAGAACGTGGGCGATGCAGGGGAAACCCACGCGCTGGCGAGCGTGGCTACGTTGAGTTGCGGGCGAAGCCCGCGCTAAGCTTTACGGCATTGACAGTTCCGTCCGTGCCGCCACCCTTCTGAATTTAAGGTCTGTTGACAATGGCGTCGCAAATGTTGCAGTCGTCTGCGTGGTTCCGTCTGGTCAGTACTCTGGTTCTGGCAACAGCCTTGGGCACAGCAAACGCGGAAGACAAACCGCAGCCCGTGAAAGTGCCGGACGCGATTGCCGAATCGCCTGCCGGGATGAAAGCGTATACCGAACCCTTGGCGCACACGGCTTTCAAGATCGACATGCTGCCAATTGCGGGCGGCAAGTTCCTGCTGGGCAGCCCGGAGACCGAAGGAGATCGACACGACGATGAAGGCCCGCAGCACGAAGTCGAAGTCTCGCCGTTCTGGATGAGCAAGTGCGAGATCACATGGAACCAGTACGAAGTCTGGAGCGACCGCGTCGATTCGCTGCGGCGAGCGGCGTACGGAAAGCCATCGACTCCGCGCGACAAGGTTGCCGATGCGGTGACTCGTCCGACGCCGCCTTATACGGACATGAGTTTCGGCATGGGCCGTGAGAATAATCCGGCCATCTGCATGACGCAGCATTCCGCGCGGATGTACTGCGAATGGCTGAGCGCCAAGTCGGGGCGTTATTATCGCTTGCCGACAGAAGCGGAATGGGAATACGCCTGCCGCGCCGGAACATCGACGGCCTACTCCTTTGGTGACGACGCTGCTGCACTGGGTGAATATGCCTGGTTCGCAGACAACAGCGACGGACGATATCAGCATGTCGGAAAGAAGAAGCCGAATCCCTGGGGGCTGCACGACATGCACGGCAATGTCGCGGAATGGGTGCTGGATCAATATATTCCCGAAGCCTACTCGCTGCGGGCAGGCAAGGTGTCAACCGATCCGCTGGTGATTCCGCTCATGGAATACCCACGCGTCGTGCGTGGCGGCGGCTGGGACGATCCGGCTGATCTGCTGCGGAGTGCCGTGCGTGAAGGATCGAGCGAAGAATGGAAGCAGCAGGATCCGCAGTTGCCGCAGAGTATCTGGTACTTCACCGACGCACTGGGTGTTGGTCTGCGCGTCGTCCGACCTTTCATGACGCCGGATGAAGAAGCTCTAGCCGCCAAATGGGACAAGAGCGAACCGCCTCAGAAAGACCCTGAGGAAGTACTGTCGAATGAGTAACGATTGTTCAACTGGGAGAACTACAATGAGAGAATTCCTGTTTCCGCTGGCGATCCTGGCCGGATGGTTTGTGTTGAACTTCTGGGTGCTCCCCAGACTTGGGGTTTCAACCTGACTCAGCGGCACTTGTGCGAGTTCGCACACTCCGCCAAAATCCGACTCCGCCGCGCTTCGGAGCGGACGCACAGGAGACGACTGACATGACCTGTCGCCGGTTGACAGCCATGTAAATGTGATTACGATGAACGCACGAGTCGGATTTGGGATTGGGCTTGGCCTTCACTGTAACCACTTGTTGAAACCAAAGAGGGACCAACGATGCCCGAAAGTTCCACTGGTGATTCCTCACAGACGAGTATGCGTTCTGATAAGCCTCGGCGACCTGGGCTCAAACGCCGGTTGTTTCTGGGCCTCTGCACACTCGGTGCCGTTGCGATCGCGCATACCTGGTACTCGGGCAGTCACGTCGATAACCGCGCGGTCACGATCAGCCGACTTGAGAGTGGCTCCGTGACGCAGATTATTTCCTGGGATCGCGACAATACGGCGGTGCAGCTTTCACAACTCTCAAATCTGCCTGCTGATGACCTGTGGCGTGTCGTCACTGACCAGGGCCGTTTTGATGAATTCATGCCCTATGTAAGAACCACGACAGTCAGCGAGGGCCCCGGCGAAATATTGATCGAAAAACAGGTGCTGGATTTGCCCTATGCCAGTTACGACGTGGAGCTGGGGATTTCTCTGTCGGAAAAAGACAACGTCCGGACAGCGCGGTGGGAACAGCGCAAGGGCACTCTGTTATTCAATCAAGGGGCATGGGTGGTGGAATCTCATGGTGACAGAAGTGTGTTGCGTTATCAGGTGGCTGCACATCTGAGTGGTGTGCCGCAGTGGGCCAGCAATTACGCCATGACGCGCAGGCTAGGGCGGCTGCTGGACGCGGTCGAGAAACGCGTTCGCGACCTGCGACAAAGTGAACCAGGATACTTCGAATGATGAACTCTCACGCCAAATCGAGGGTCAAAGTTCGCGTCGAGCGAACGGAGGGAGACTTCCCACATGTCCGCCGCCCCAGCGTCTGGCTGGCGTGTTGCACGACGACGACCTGTTGCCTCACATTTGTGCTCGGCGCGGGCGGAGGGCTCATCGGCCTGATCACGGGGGTCGTCAAGGGAATAAATCTGCACCGCAGGACGGACAGCATGATCGCAGATATCGCAGTCAGCTTCGGCCGGGTTGTGTTGTTGGCACTTGCACTCGGTGTCCAGGGGGTGCTTTTCGGAGCGGCCATCGGGTTTGTGATCGACAAAATGCTCGGGGTGTTTTAAGCATGGCTCGCAAAATGGCGCCCACATTTCGTCCGCAGTTGCGGCGCGGCGTGCGCATTGCACCGGCAGATCAGGGCCGCTGGCAGGTGCGCTGGGATTTCGACGAAGTCGCATTTCTGACAGGCGAGTCCTGCGCCCGCGTGCTCTCATGGCTCGCGCCGGAGCTGGACGGTCGTCGGACCATCTCCGAGCTTCAGGAACAAGCCTGCCGGAACGGACAGCAGGAAGATCTGCTGGCAGTTTTGGAATGCCTCTGCGAAGAAGGTTTCCTGTGTGACGCAGACAGGGATGGCCGCGAAGACACGGAACTCGCGTCGGCATTGGAACTGCTGCAGGGCGAAACAAAGTCGGTGCTGGACCGTCTGAAACAGACTCATGTGGTTGTTTGTGGTCGTTCGCCGCTGGCTGAGCGAGTTGCTGAATCGGCTCGTGCCCAGGGCATGTGTCATGCCGACGTGGTCAGCGATCAGAAATCTATCGCCGACATGATTTCCTGTGGGAGCGATGCGATCAACGTCCTGCCTGTCGTGATCGAACCCGATTGGCCGCCCGATGTCCTGGACTCGGTCAACACCTGGGCGCTGGCTGCCAACATGCCGTGGATGCTGCTGGGAGCGTGGAATCGACGTATCCTCGTCGGGCCGCTGTTCGTCCCGCCGCATACCGCTTGCTACGAATGTTATCGCAGGCGATTGGACAGTCATCGGGCGCATTTGGCGGCCTATCAGGAATTTGAACGCTGGCGACGCAGTCAGACGGAGCTTCAGGCCCCCGAGCCGGTCCTTCCCGCCATTGCGGAGTTGGCCGCTGCATGGACGGCACTTGAACTGTTTGCACATATTTCCGGTGCGAGACCGTCGCGGATCTCCGGTCGAGTACTGGTCTACCATCCGACTGAGTCACAGATCAATTTCGAAACAGTTCTCCGCATTCCCTGGTGCCTTCGATGTTCCACCGACAACTCCAAAGTCGTGACATGATGGTGATTTCGTCTCAGGAAAATGCATCGGAGAACTCCATCGATTCAGTCGGACGATTTTCGACCACTTGTTGTGACGTAGCGCGGCACTGGGCCGAGCAGTTGGTTGGACCACATTTCGGTCTGATCGAGAGTTTGCAGCGCGTCACCACCGAACCTGACGACTTACCGCTTCACGTCTATGCCGGCCGCCTGGGGAACACAGCGGCATTTGCGTCTCTGGAAGTACCGCGTGCCTGCAGCGGTGCAGGTCTCGTTGCGGAACACGCGTTGGCAGCCTGCATCGGGGAAGGTGTCGAACGTTACGCTGCCGGACTGCTGGCTCCCGGCGCGTTGACCAGAGCTGCAGCCTGCCATTTGCCGGGGCGCGCGATCACTCCTGACCGATTCTCGCTCTTCAGCAACAGGCAGTATCGGCAGTCACAACGACGGTTTCCGTTTCAACGATGGATACCGTCCGATGCGATCGGCTGGGTGCATTCGCGGCAGGTCGAATCAGGCGATCCGGTCTGGGTTCCTGCGGCGTTCGTGTATCAACCGTATCAACCCGCTTCCGATGAACCACTGATCGCGCCCAGCCTGTCAACTGGGCTGGCATGTGGGACTGATCATACCAATGCAGTGATCGCGGGCCTCTGTGAAGTCATCGAACGGGACGCAGTGGCGCTTGCCTGGATCGGGCAGATTCAGCCGCCTCGCATCAACGTCTGCGACCGGAAATTGTCGGATGATGTGGGCGCAATCATCGAGATGCTTAATCAACGTGGCCTTCGCTGGGCGGCGTTTGATCTCACGACAGATGCGGGAGTGCCGGTGATCGCCGCGCTTGTGCAGGGCGAGTCGCCGGTGGGTTCCATCGTTTCCTTCGGATCCGCCTGCCATCCCAACGCCCACCGGGCTCTGTTGAAGGCGCTGATTGAGGCGGTTCATTGTCGCATGTATGTCAAATCGCTCATTCGCCGAGAACCATTGTGGAAAGCCGGACGAGGATTTCGGTCGGTCACCAGCTTTGCGGATCATGCGAGGTTTTATTCAGTGCATGGTGAATATCGACAGCGGCTCGAGTACTGGTGGTCGTCCACAAGGTCCGTTGACTGCCGCGACGCCAGCGCGCAGCCCCCGGCCGAGTGGTTGCGCAAACAGGTTGAAACACTGGCCGAAGCCGGATACGAAACGCTCGTGATTGATCTCACGCCTCCGGATGTCGTGCATCTGGGATTGCATGTTGTGCGCGTGCTCCTGCCCGGTTTTCAGCCGTTGCACGGAAATCATCATTGGGCGCATCTGGGCGGCGACCGACTTGGCAGGCTGAGCAGTGTCTTCGGTCCGGATGTGTCACAGCCGCTGCGGTGGAATCGCTATCCTCATCCGTGCGCATAAGAGTAGTCCTGGAGCAAGAACGATGAATCCGTACGAGCAGCCTGCATTGTCAAAACTTGCGCCGCTGTGTTTGATGTATCACGAGAACTCGAAGATCAACCGATCCTCGGAGCATCTGCTGACCGAATCGATCGCCGAGTTCACAAGCAACATTGACGAGTTGCGTCGATCGACATCCGCTGCCAAAACGTACCCTGGAGCTGCCCGCATCCAGTTGTCCGACGTACGTTCAGTGCCCAAAGTCAATCAGCCGTTGAATGCCGTCCTGTCGCGCCGCCGAAGCGTTCGAGCGTATGCCCCCAAAGCTCTGTCGCTCCCGAGTCTGACCGCCCTCCTTGAACATGCCGACGGCGTCACCGGAAAACTGCGCGATCCCGCACATGCTGAGATCGTGCAGTCTGTCCGAGCCGCGCCTTCTGGCGGTGCCTTGTATCCCATTGAGGTCTATGTGGTGGCACTCAATGTGGATGGAATCAGTGCCGGGGTTTACCACTACCACGCCGTGCAGCGCTGTCTGGAGGTATTGCGGCTCGGAGATTTCAGCGAACAGATTGGCTCCCTGATCCTGACAGGCCAGGCTCAGTTGACTGCTGCGGCGGTGATCGTGCTGACCGGGCGTTGGGGGCTCCCTTTGCGGAAATACGGCGAGCGGGGTTATCGCGTGATGCTGCTGGATGCCGGTCATGTCGCGCAGAACATCCTGCTGGTGGCCACCGCGCTCGGCATCGGAGCCTGCACAGTGGCTGGCTTCCACGACGATGCGCTGGCCCGTGAATTGGGTGTTGATGCACAGGAAGAACCAGTCCTCTACACACTCACGCTCGGCCATCCATCGTCGACAGGATGTTCTCACGCATAACGCGACTGGACATTCAAAAGAACTCTTCGAAACAACCCTCGACAGGTGTAGGCCGGACCAAGCGAAGCGCAGTTCCGGCAGAGCTGCACTGTCATGAATACCCTGACTCTATGGGATTCTATGTGCAGCTCCCGCTTGGTTTTGAAGGAAAAATCGAGTGTGGGAGAAAGATCGTTTAACGGCGAGCCGTAGGCGTAGGCGAATTTCTCTGCCGCCTACGCCTCGCAGGTCCGGCACTCAGTCGGCGGACTCCGGGACTAAGGATGCATCCATACACTTTGGGCGGCGTCACGTTGCACCATTGATTCGTAACCACGCTCGATAGTTCTCAAAGCGTGTGCTGCCAGCCAGTTGGTTCCAGGCTCTGGATGTGACCCCGGGCATCAATCAGCCGCACGCCTGGACCAGTTGTCACCCGACCGATCTGGAACAGCGACACAGCGGCTTCGGTCGCAGCGGTCTGTAATGTCGCGGCATCGGATTCCTTCACGGTGAACAGCAATTCAAAATCTTCGCCGTCACCGAGCGCGGCTGCGAGTCGTTTGTCGGGAGACCATGCTGCCGGGACATCGGCATGAATGGAAATCGCGGATGCAGAAATCTCTGCGGCGGCACAGCTCGCTTCCATCATACGATGCAGATCCAGTGACAACCCATCCGACAGATCCATCATCGCGTGAACGTCCACCGTGCGCGACAGCCATTCGGAGATTTGCAGACGCGGCATAAAAGTCAGATGGCGACCGCGATGCAGGCTGCCGCCCAGCGGGCCGGTCACGAAAATGGCATCCCCGGCTCTGGCGTCAGAGCGAAGAAATGGTCGGCCTGAAAACGGAACGCCCGTCAGGCAGACGTTGATCGCGAACGGGCCGTTCCAGGAATTTGTATCACCACCCGCCAGGGAAAACAGAAACTCGTCCGTCATCTGCTGAATGCCGCGATACAGCTCACGCAGAAAATCGGATGACGGCCGAAGGCAATCTCGCGGAACAGCCAGCGACACAAACCCCGCCGTTGGACGGCATCCCATCGCCGCGAGATCGCTCAGGTTGACCGCCACCGCCTTGCGGCCAGCGAGGAACGGACTCGTCTCGCGGAGGTCAAAATGCACGCCGTCCAGCAACAGATCGGTGACGATTACCTGTTGCGAATCTGCCGACACATCCAGGACGGCACCGTCGTCGCCAATGCCAAGCGTTACAGGAGGCAACGGCAGGAACTGTGCTTGCAGGTCGCGGATAAACTGTCGTTCGGTCGTCACTCAGATCCTTTCTTCCCCACATCTGTACTACTAACGATCAGAATCTTCGCGTGGCACAAAGAAGTCTGGTGGCGGACCTATCGTCGCTACAGTCGCATTTCTGACCACTGATGTCACGGATCACACGGATGAGTCGCAATCTGTTTATCTGTGAAATCCGTACCACTAACAGTTGAATTCTTGTTTTCTCGCGCAGATTCTCAGGCGTCTGATTGCTGAAGTCAGGTCTGGCAGAAAAATGAGGGGCAGAAAAATACAGAACACGAAT
>JAYTAK010000887.1:0-3205 GCA_043737515.1 Candidatus Kuenenia sp.
GCCTGAGTCATTATGTGATGCAGATTGCGTCACCGGATCAGAATCGGAGTCGCTGGAATGAGCTGCCGCCATTGTCGGGAGCCAATCTGCTGGTACTGAAACAGGCGTCGCTTGCTCAAGTGCTGGCTGTTTCAGATTCCGGTCATCCGCTGCTCGTCGGGCAGACGATCGGACCATCGCGGGTTCTGGCTTTCGCAGGCGATACGACATGGCAGAGCTGGTACATGCAGGGCTATCCCGAGGAACATACCCGGTTCTGGCGACAGACAATCTTCTGGCTCACCAGGAAAGAGATCGACGACGAGCAACCCGTCTGGGTCATCGCCAATCCTCGCGACCTGACGCCGGGGCAGCCAACAGAACTCTCATTCGGAGCGCGCGACGCAGAAGGTCAACCGATTGCCGATGCGACATTTGAATTGTCTGTGACGAATCCTGCTGGCAAGAGCACGTCACTCACGCCACGAGCCGGTGTCGGTATGAGCCTTGCGGATTTCACAGAGACTCTGGACGCCGGCGACTACTGGGTTCGCGTCAAGGCGAGCAAAGACGGGCAACCGATTGCCGGAATCGCGACGACGCGATTTCATGTCAACGCGCGCGACCCGGAACTGGATGATCCGTCGTCAGATTTTTCGCTGCTGCGTGAGATATCACACGCCAGCGGCGGAGAATTCCTGACGCCCGATGCGTTCCTTGAGCGAATCAACCAGTGGGCAAAAGACGGTCTGCCCGGAATTGCATTGACTCGTCAGGAACGCATGAGCTTGTGGGACAATTGGCCCGTCCTGTTACTACTGGTCCTGCTGATGGCCGGCGAATGGGCAATCCGCAAGAAACGCGGACTCGTGTAGTCTAAGGACTTGCCGTTTCCAGTGCTCGCACGCGAGCCGCCAGAGCGTCCGCCTGATCCTGTGCGTCATTCGCGGCACTTCTTGCATCCAGCGCCACAATCAGAGCACCAACTGAAGTGGCCAGGACAACGAACATTGGCAGATTGAAGGCACCCAGTTGGCCTCGAATAATCTCCGCATCGGACACGACGGCTGGAACGTCAGATGCCGTGGGCGGAGCAGTCTCAGCATTCCACAAGCGGCATGCAGTTGTACCGGTCGCCGTCACAATGCCGTGAAGACCGGGACGCAGACCACTGACAGCCGCAAAGCCGTTCTCATCACTGACCGCAGAGGCAATTTCTTTCCCCTGAAACGTGATGGAGACCGGCTCACCGACAACAGGGTTGCCCTGCAGATCGACGACGCGGGCGGTCAGAACTCCGCCCGTTTCAAGTTTCACATCCTGCATGGCGGATTGGTATTCGGGAGTCTGTTCGCCTTGAGTGTCTGACACTCGCTGTTCCGCGGACAACAACGGTCCGTTGGCAATCAAAGCAATTGTCAGAGACCAGGAGACAAAACGACTAAACGGTGTTTTGAAGAATGACATTTCTGGGTTCCTTCGACAGAAGCGGCTACACGATAAGGAGGGTTGAGGCAGTTGAGAATGCTGATCAGAGTAAAGACTCTGCGACAATTGATTCACAACGAAGCCACAGAGGGCAGGAGAGACAGGTCAACACGCAGAGATTTGAAAGGTGAAACACTCCGTTGCTGCTGCAAAATCCGACAGCGCCGGAACAGCAACATCAACGACTTGAGTCCGAATCTAGCCGAATCGACATTTTTCGGAAATAGGAGTTTGCTCGCGAAAAAACGCCTGATTCCGCTGCGAATTCACTCGCGCTGAAGAGCCCCGGTGCCTCACCTTTGTGGATCACCGCCAGGTAGTCGCGGAGAGCCTTGCGGCTGGCATCGGATTCATTGAGTAACAGGCACGTCATGGCCCAACTATCACGGTATTCGTCAGCATCCATGCTCTCCGCACTTGGAATGCTCTCAAGTGACTGAAGCGATGGAGCCCAGCCCAGACGTGCTTTCCAGCGGGCCGTTTTGGTGCGGGAGGAACCGGATCTCTCAGATTCTGGCTCTTCCAGATATTCGGCGAGTCCTTCATCGATCCAAAGCGGCAAAAACGGCAGGTGCTGATGCAAAATGGCATGAGTGACTTCATGCCGCAGGTCCGTGGTCAATGTACGGCTGCGATAGGCGTACACCTGATAAACATCGCCGTTTCGATAAAAGATTGCTTTCCGTTGCTGCGACTGCGGGATGGTCGACGCAAGATAGCGAAGATAGCTGTCCTCGTCGCGAAACAGAATAATCTGAATCGGCTTGCCCGTCGGTTCCACAGCGACCAGGACTTTGAGTTCGCGGGCGACGTCATTGATGTTTCGCCACAGATTCTGCATTCCCGGATCGAATTCAGCGAAAACTTCGATCGACCCGCGTTTGTCCTCAACGGCCCACCGCGACTGCTGCCCCTGCGCGACAAGCGGAAGACTGAAGAGTATGAGAATTCGGAGTGCTGATTGCAGCATGACCGATGACCAACCGCATGGCACTCGAGTGATTTGACTGGGAAAACGCATCGCCGGAATCGTCACGCATTCCTGAAATCTGGTCAACGGGAGTTTTTGACTACGGCTGGCCAGTTGGTGAATTTGTAGGGTGTGACAAGCGGCAGCGCCGGCACACCATGTCTGTGATTCGGTGTGCCTGCGCGTTGCTGGTCACACCCTACAGATTGGGCATCGTCAATAACTGGCCGACCGTGAGAGTTTTGGGTGCCGGCATTCTCAAGGCGGTGAGCGTCTGCAAGAATTCCGTCTTCACGTGGCCTAAGCTTCCAGCTTGCGATTTTTTGGCTGCCGGCAAGCTGGAAGCCTACCCCACGTTGCACGCGAATCACGACTCACGTATCTCAAGTGACTCAAATCTCATGGCCGATCTTACTACCAGATCCCGACTCTTCCTTGGCCTCGATCTCGGTGGCACCAACGTAAAAGCCGGCGTCGTTGATGACAATGGAACTGTGCTGGCTTCCTGCAGCGTGCCAACCGATGCGACGCAGGGGCCGGACGTCGGCGTGGCAAGTATTGTTGCGGCAGGGAAAAAGGCCGTCACCTCCGCAGGAATCTCGATGGATCACATCGTCGCCGTGGGTCTTGCAACGCCTGGCACGATGGACATACCCAACGGCATGCTGCTAAACCCACCGAATCTGCCGGGCTGGACAAACTTTCCGATCCGTGATCGAGTCGCATCACAACTGAAGCGACCAACGATCCTGCAGAATGATGCGAATG
>JAYTAK010000888.1:0-3204 GCA_043737515.1 Candidatus Kuenenia sp.
GGTCTCACTACCTACGAAGAAGTGCTGCGGGTTCTTGGAGGGACGGCACCTGTAAAATGATACGGAGAAGCTCCACCGGGGCTGGTGGGCTCTTGATTAAAAGTGGGATAAGCTTCCAGCTTGTCAAGTTTTCCCAAAAAGCATCGAGTTTTCATTCCGCGATGGCAAGCTGGAAGCTTACCCCACGTAGAAATTCAGACTAAACCAACAGACCGCGTCAGGCTTGTTGATCTCGGATCACGGCTGTCAATCCAATGGCAAAAACACAACCCGTTTGTTGAGTTCCTGTTCCGACATCACTTTTGCAATCAGTTCAAGGTCCGATACGATTTTACCGATTCCTGCTGCAAGTTGATGGCAATAGATGACGCCCGTAAAGTCACGACCTCCTGCTGTCCATCGAGCTGCAATTCCCAGCAGATCGTCATCCTGAGTGAAGAAGACTCTTCCGAGTCCAGTTGCTCGTGCCAGAAGTTCTTCGTCGGTCGCCCGAATCCGTCCGTCAGTCTGGCAGGTTATCACGTCGATACCGCGCAGCCGCAGTCCGTCGGCAATCGCGGCAGGGACATGGACATCCATGTAGAATAGCAGAGTCACGATTCATGCCCGGTATCACATGATATGCGGTTCAACAGTTCAGATCTCGACAGGCTGGATAAATCTTTGAGGCGACCAATTCTTTCCAGAGAATCCGTCAGCTCGGCAACCACTGCAGCGTGGTTATCATAAAACCATGTGAGCACACTGTAGACCTGCTCGGGGCGCAAATCGGGATGTTGCCGCAGCAACTCTTCCGCCGTCCATCCATGCTGAAAATGTTCGGCCGCCAGAAGTCTAGCCTTGTAACGCGTGCCCGAAATGAGCATGTCACCTCGTTCATTGAATTCGAGATGCGGATATTGCGTTGTCGTTGACATTCTGAATCCCATCCTGCTCGGGGTCGCCGAAACGGCGTTTGCATTACCTTGACACACGGAATCATAACGATAGGGGACACACTTACTCAATGACAGCCGCAAATCTCGCCCGTCTCCAAAACGATGTACTGTATCCGGTTCTGCCTGTCACACGGCAAATCGACAATTTTCCGGCGGTCTGCGCGCAACGGAGTGTCACAAAGCTGAAAGTTGTCGTCTTGCTTCCTGCACGAATTGTGGGATTTTATGTGGAAGACTTTCCCCCTTTCCAGAGATCCATTCCAGGTTTTTCCGCCGTCTTCGTCATTCGTATGCCTGGCCCCCCCTGTGCGGTCAGCAAAAAAAAACGATCTCTGCCGTTGCAAAACGGAGTCGCATATGCCGACGGTTGCCAGCCGCCTACTTTCCAGTAGCCTTGCAGTATCCCTGGACTACGTGCCCCGAAAGAATTCGCCGTCATCATTCTACACCGCCAGACGGTTTGTCGGAGGAGACAAGTTCATAAATGCGGATTCCTATGGCGTCGTCATGCACCAACTTCAACTGGAACCGGGAGTTCTTAACCGAGCGATCAGTGAAGGTAGACTGGTAGGTGTTGTGAACCACGATAAAGTGTGTCCTCATCGTTGCAAACTGCGACAGGATGTCTTCGCTGAGGCCCTCTTTGTTGATCTGAGCCTGGAACCTGAGATAGCTCGGCGGAAAGAATCCCGAATAGCCGTTAATCAAGGGGACGCCGTGGAGAGATCCGAGATACATCCAGCGAGCGGTAGAGTCGAAGTCCGCAGCCGTTGTGCCGGCCGGAAAGGGCAGACAGGCAATTCCTTTTCCGTGCGGCGTGTGCTGTTGCACAAACTCCGTCCAGCCATGCTGGCGACTCAGATCGGGTACACCGGCAAGCACTAACTTTGGGACCGCTACCTCAACCAACGCCAGCAATGCCAATGCGTGTACGACGACCGCCGACGTAACGGGGCGCCAGGTGCGGGCTCGTATGCGGAGCCAGAGTTCCGTAAGTCCCGTGATTCCCAACAGAATAATCGCCATCTGTGTCAGGTAGACAAATCGAAAGACGTTGCGAACCTGACTGATACCAGGAATCCATTTCGCCAGAATCCACCACGGCTGAAAATCGCCCAGTTTCAGGTTCGGACCGATCGCCAGCAGCGCCGTGACGAACGCTGTCAGCAGCAGGAACAAGACCCACCGTCGATGTCGTCGGTGAAGCACTCCCAGCACCACACCAAGTACAGCCAGCACGATTTTGATCCAGCCTGGTGACAACCCGAATCGCGGCTGAGAACTTGCAAAGAAAAGTGCATCACACGGCGTCATCATGAGATCTGCAGGCTGAGCTGAAAGATTCCCGACAAGTTCCTGTGATCGTTCAAATGAGTTATCCCGCAACGCATGCCGCATTGGCACAAAGATGACCCCGACCAGAACACCCGCCATGACCAACGCGGCGCAGGAAGTTACCCAGAATCGCAGCGATCGAATTCCGATCAACAGAATCCATGCCGTCGCTGGCAGGGCAATTGTCAAGAACAGCGTGTGATGAATGCAGATGTAGAAACTGAGCGTGTAACTGATCGCCAGCTCCAGTCCTGTGCTCCATTTCGGCGTTTTGCCGTGACGACACAGGGCATCCCATGTCCAAAGCAGCGACCAGACGGGAATCAATTGCAGAACTTCCAGTTGTCGCACGCTGACAGGCAGCCAGATCATCATGCAGCCACCGAAAATGGCCAGACTCACATGACTGCCACTTCGTCGGAGCATTCGAAACGTGAAGACACCATTCAGAAACAGCGACAGCAGCAGGTAGACGTTGTACGCCAGGGCTGGCGAACCTGTGAGCCAGATCACTGGGGCGACAACAATCGTCGCAGGTTGAGGTTCCGAGAATGCAAAGGTCCGTTCGGTTGGGAAAAAAATCGGAGCGTCCCAGTAACCGGCAAATCCGTGACTGAGGCGATCCGCGTTCCACCAGATTGTCCATGCATTGAACAACGGAACCGTGGTCATCATGTTCTCCCGCACGGGCAGACAACCCGACGGATCACGCAGCACTGGCGCGATTGTCCAGACGGCAAATGCCAGAAGCATGAGTGCCGGAAGGCAATGCCGAATCGCAATTCGTTTGAGCGGAATGGCGTTAGCCACCGGTGCTGATTTTTGCATCTTCTGCTTCGCCAAACGGAACGTTCAGAGTCTCAAGGGTCTCAGGGTCTCTCTCTATGTGCCGTGCTGACGGCACACTGACGATCATCGAAGAGATTCAGAT
>JAYTAK010000889.1:0-7303 GCA_043737515.1 Candidatus Kuenenia sp.
GTTGACCATAACGTATGACAGGAGTCTCAGTCGCGGAGCGACGTGAGCTACGTAGGTGGCTCGACTCAGAGGCAGGTTACGCAGGAGTGCTGGATTCCCTGAACGCGGGGATCAGGCCGCGGCGTTTGAGGTCTTGTTCTTTTGATACAACTTTGATCATGTGAATGATCAACAGTACGCCAACAATACCGCACAGGATCAGCAACGGGGCTTCGTAACTAAGCTGCCCGTCCGAATGCCGCGAAAAGAACACGCCGTCGGTTTTGAACTGACTGGCTTCACTGGAATAGAATGTCGCAAGGGCATTGTTGCAGAAATGGAAGGCCATCGCGGGAAACAGACTGCGGCTGTAGATCGCCAGCAGGCCCAGCACCAGCCCCAGCAATGCCGCATTGAATGCCTGCTGTGGAATCATGTGAATGATGCCAAACATGACGCTCGAAATCCCGACGGCGATTGCCAGGCGACCTCCGCGGGCAAGCCCACTGAGAATGAACCCGCGAAATGCCAGTTCTTCGCAGATCGCAGGAGTCACCGCAAACACCAGCAGCAGCAACCACGTCGGACGTTCGCCGGTCTTCAGCAGTTCCATGACTTGCCGTGCAGATTCCGGAAGTTCCGGAAACACCTGGTGCTCGACCAGAAAGCGGCTCAGTTCCATGCTCAGGGGATGCGCGATTACCGCAAGACCCACACCAATCGCCATCGCGGTCAGCGACGGCATTCGCAGGCGAAACGTGGCCCGCAGACTGGTCGTAAGCAGCAGCCCCATAAAGACGGCGGGACACGCGATCATGGCCAGTTGCTGCACGACGATCAGACGCATCATGCTGCTGCCCGGATCGGGTGCGTTCAAGTCGGTCGCCATATACTTCATCGCGACGAACTGCAGCATCAGGATCATAATGAAGCAAAAGACGGCTTCAGGAAATGCCGGGACGGCGTCTTTCGTTCGCAGCATCTGACGAACCCACAGTCGCAGGTCGAAC
Organism: Candidatus Kuenenia sp.; assembly: GCA_043737515.1. GTDB lineage: Bacteria > Planctomycetota > Planctomycetia > Planctomycetales > Planctomycetaceae > SXXK01. The sequence goes on from JAYTAK010000889.1 coordinate 990, forward strand.
TTTTCGGCTTCACGGAAGAGAACGTCTTCGCTGTTGTAAAGTTCGATTGCCCACCAGAGTGACAACATGCTGTAGCCGATGCTGGATACCAGCACGGGCACGGCATACACGACCAGATTGGCGGAACCCGGTGCGTTGAGCAGCAGACCCTTCAGCAGCAATGTCACATTCACCACCGGAATGACACTGTACAGCGGCGTCATTTCGACGGCTGGTGACAGGCAGAACATCGTCAGTCCCATCACGACCATCAGCAGCGGCGTCAGATAGTATTGCCCTTCTTTTGTCGATCGTGCAAATGTGGCCAGCGCGAGACACAGAGAGCTGAAGAGTGCCGACAGCGGCAGCAGCAGAATGACCATCCACATGAGCGGCCCGAAGCCGGGAAACTCCAGACTCACCGTATCGGCAATACCGCGACCGATGCCAGAGGCCATCTGTTGTCCGGTCAGTCCCATACTGAAAAGATTCAGCACGGCGGTCGCCACGCTGAACAACATGATGGTCAGAAACTTGCCCATCACCAGTTCGATACGACGCGCCGGGCTGATCAGCAGCGTTTCCATTGTGCCGCGTTCTTTTTCACCGGCACCCAGATCGATGGCCGGGTAGAAGGCTCCTGTCAAAGCCATGATGACCAGCAGCGCCGGAAACATTTTGCTCCATACGCTGGCAGCGACCTGTTCTTCGCCCGCGACTTCGACATATGTCAACCGGGCGGGATGTTCCAGTTCAACCGGCAATGACGCATTTTTGAAGCTGTGACGGCGAACGGCATCTTCCCAGTTGGCGAGTGCCTTTTGAACCCGAGCAAACGCCACGCTGGACTTTTCATCCGCGCTGTTGCGGACGATCACCATCGGCGGAACGCTGACGATCTGCGTGGTGCCGGTTTCCGTTCCTTCGGATCGCGCTTTGATCTGGTCCTGCATGTATTTCATAGCGTCGCCGTAACCTTTCGGCACGACGACCAGCACCTGAAACCCGCTTTCGCCGAATCGTTCGCTGATCAGATCCTGCAGCGCGGTTCGCTTCTGCGCGGCAGCAAGTTCATCGATCGTGTCGTTTTCGTTTGGCGGCGTGTCCTCTTTAAGAGCCTGCAGCGTGGCAATCTGCTCGGCAAGACTATGTGCCGACGACAGAAGTTCCGCGTCGGTTTTTTCACCGCGCCGACGAGGCCGATCTTCGACCGGACTGGATTTGATGTCTGGCGCGTTGAGGGAGGCGGGGGACTCCGCGGCGCGTGTCGGTCTGTCTGCCCGTTCGCTGACAACACGCAGCCTGGACGTGTCGTCCTTCCCGTCGTACCAGTCCGACTGGATGCCGTGCTCGTCCAGCAAGGCAGGAGTTTCCGGCAAATCGTCGGCGTTGAGGATCACGACGACGCGTTGTTGTTCGCTGAAGGTGAGCATCATCTGCACGACGCCGAGGCCCAGCATGGGATACAGCAGCACGGGCAGGACCGTGATCATGAACAGTGTGCGTCGGTCGCGCATCTGGTCGCGCACTTCACGCATGAAGATCAGTCTGACGTTTTTCCAGCTCACGGCTGCACCTCTGCACCCGAACGTTTCCGCTCTTCCGCCACTTCGTCTTCCCGGCGCTGTACCAGATCGAAGAACAGCTCTTCTACGTCAGGCTGCTGATAACGCTCGGCCAGTTCGGGCAGCGTGCCTTCCGCCAGAATCTTGCCGCAGTGAATCACGGCAATCCGATCGCACAGTTTTTCGACTTCCCGCATAATGTGGGTGGAAAAAATAATGCACTTACCCTGATCACGCAGGGCGGCCACGGCTTTCAGGACCGCGCGGGCGACAAGCACATCGAGGCCGGACGTGGGTTCATCGAAGATGATCACAGGCGGATCGTGAATAATCGTGCGGGCGATCGAGACCTTTTGTTTCATCCCGGTAGACATTTTTCCGCCGAGCCGATCACGAATCTCATGCATCTGCAGGATGTCGAAAATCTCGTCGATTCGCAGTTGCAGCTTTTCTTCCGGAATGCCATACAAGCGACCGTAGTATTCGACCATTTCGCGGGCCGTCATACGGTCGTAGATTCCCGTATTGCACGACATGAAACCGATGCGGCCGCGCACGCCCTCAGGATTCTCGACCACATTGATGCCATCGACTTCTGCCAGTCCGCGCGTCGGACGCAGGACCGTGCTGAGGATGCGCAGGCAGGTGGTCTTGCCCGCACCGTTCGGACCCAGCAAACCGTAGATTTCGCCGGGTTTGACTTCGAACGACACGTTGTCCAGCGCGCGAAAAACTCCGGTGCGCGGGTCGGCGAATTCTTTGTAGAGTCCCTGAACTCGGATCATGAATTCGACCGCAGGCTGTAAAAAAAGAGGGCAAGGCGCGACGGCAATGTTTCGATGCGATTCCTGTAGCTTGGACATTCATGTCCGAGTCTTCGCCAGAGCGTGTTCAACGGCGCAAAACTCTTCAATGACGTCAATCTTCTTCCTGACAACATTCTCAATCAGCCGACGGACATGAATGTCCATCGTACGGTCGAATCGTTTGTCAGCATCGCACTCCATCAGCCTACCACATTTGGCGGGCGGTGACGGACGCCGTCAGTGACGTCACGAATGTTTACGACTGCAGGATCGGCAGAACCCGCACGAGCGGCTGTGAATGGTATTCAGCGCCCTGATCGCTGTAATCGTAAGACACGTTGCGCTGGCGAGGAATGTAACCGACGTTCTCAATGCACCGGCGAATCCCATTCACCGTCAGGTGGTGCATGGTGCCCGCTTGTGGCACCGCGTTCGCTGTGATCATCAGGCTGACTCCGCCAGGTTGATTGCTGGAAGCAAACGGCGACTGCCCTTCCGGTAGCAGGCGTCCGGCATTGACCTTCCATTGTCCTGTGTTAGCACGCTGATAGTCCACCGAACCTGCCTGCCAGACATTCGCATCACAAATCTTTGGTCCGAAAAACACTGCGGACTTCCAGGCATACGGAGTCGCCCAGGTTTCATCAGGATCAGCGGGATTCCGACCCGTGCGATCACTCAGCGGACCATTCAGTCGATCGTTCGCCAAACCGATAATCCCATATATCCGACCATTGCCGCAGATAGATTCCTCAAGTGGTTCATGCACTCGACGCGCCGAGCCGACGGAGCGGCTCGCCCACACAGGTCCGCCGCTTCGTCGGCGGACATCTGTCGCTTCGCGGAAATCTTCTCCGTAAAACCAAACTCCCTGCGTTTGCTGAGCAGAAGGCTTGCAGAACGAGCAATTTGAACTGTGAGAATCAAACGGGCGAAATGCCCGGTCGAGCATTGATTGTCTGAAGCAAAGTCGTTAAATTGCCCCACTTCGCTTCGCCACGGGCCGATAATCAATCGACGACGAAGCCCCTGTCGGCAAAAAAACACTGTGTTTTGCGCAGTTTGATGTTGGTTTTTGATTCTGAACTCTTGATCAGGCTGTCGCTTTGACAGCGCAAAGGATGATTGTTCCATGCTGGCAATTGGCAAAACATGGATGGCAAAAAAAGAAGAGAGCGACAACCACGAGTGGTATGTCATCGACGCGGACGCTCATATTGTGGGACGTTTGGCCAGTCGGATCGCGACCGTTCTGATGGGCAAACATAAGCCAAATTACACAGCTCATGTGGATACGGGCGGCTGCGTGATTGTGCTCAATTGCGATCGAATTCGCTTTTCAGGCAACTCTGTGCAGCATTCCAAAGTGCCGTACATGACGACCAAGATGGCGAAGAAGAAGTACGACCGCTACACCGGTTTCCCAGGCGGCCTGCGAACTCGCAGCGCCGTTGAAACATGGGAAAAGCGACCAGATCAACTGCTGAGTGAAGCTGTTCGCCGCATGTTGCCAAAGAATAAACTGGGACGTCAAATGCTGACAAAACTGCGAGTTTTTGTCGGCACTGATCACCCGCATCAGGCTCAGGCACCAAAGCCATTTCCCGCCCATCTGGTTCCTGACCGCAAGGTCAAGGGCTAGCATTCGATGCACGACGCGACGCTTCGTATCCAATCGGAGTGTCGTCTGGTCTGCGTCAGTTTCAGATCAGGTCGTTTCCAAATGACCTCAACACGTTCATTGTTTCCCTGTTTTTGCTGTGAAATTTCCCTATGAGTACGGACCCTGTCGTTTCAACGGATGATGATGTGACTGCATCGCTCCCGGAAATCCCGTCTTCGCAGTTGCCCACACTGACGATTGGCGGTGGTGATGCATCCGCAACTGTTGACCCGACGTTTCAGCCAGTCATTCGCGGCAAGATCGATCGCTTTGGTGTGGCAATGGGAACCGGCCGCCGCAAGACCTCGGTGGCTCGAGTGCGAATCAAAGAAGGCAACGGGCAGTTCGTCGTTAACGGTCGTCCGCTGGAAGAATACCTCTGCGTCGAACGAGACCGCGACAGCGTGATGTTTCCGTTGCGCATCGCTGACAAAGTAGGAAAAGTCGATATCTCAATTCGCGTTCAGGGCGGCGGCACGACCGGCCAGACTGGAGCCATTATTCTGGGTATCGCCCGCGCCTTGGAAGGCATGAATCCGGCATGGCATCACGCTCTGGCCGACGCCGGACTGTTGACGCGTGATGACCGCATGGTCGAACGCAAGAAATACGGTCTTCGCAAAGCTCGCCGAAGCTACCAGTTCTCAAAACGCTGATTCGATACGACCAGACTACTGGCCATCGGACAATTTCAGATTGGCGCTCAAATCCCTGCCGGAGTTCTTTCCTGCAGGGATTTTTTCATAGGCGGTCTCGGTTCGAGAGGTCTTTCCGATGCAGGACACCTATCAATCGCTCATCCTTCCCGACGTGCAGTTGATGCTGCAGGAAGGCGACGCCGCTGGGCTGGCGGCATTCTGCACGGTCGTCCATCCGGCTGCAGTGGCCGAGATTCTTGACGAACTCGAAGATGATCAGATCTGGCCGATTCTGGACAAAGCGGAACTGCCCGTCCGTGTCGAGATCTTCGAATATCTGTCGTTGCGGCGTCAGATCGGGCTGGTCGAACAGCTTGATCCGGCCAAGCTCTCGGAACTGTTTGAATGGATGTCGGCGGACGATCGCGTGGACCTGCTGTCCCGCATGCCTCAGGACCGCCGCGAAGACGTGCTGCGCCTGATCGCTCGCGCCGAGCGCAATGACATCCGCAAACTGTTGTCGTACGACGAAGACAGCGCCGGAGCGATCATGACGACGGAGTACGCTTCGTTGCTGGCTAACATCTCCGTCCGGGAAGCCCTGGACCAACTGCGTCTGCAGGCTCCGAACAGCGAAACGATTTACTACGTCTACATCATCAATGAAGATCGCAAGCTGGAAGGTTTCATCTCGCTGCGCGAATTGATTCTGGCAAAGCCCGACGCGCGACTGTCGAGCATCATGCAGCGGGACGTGATTCGTTTCAAAGTGAGCGAGCAGCGCGAAGTTGTGGCTCAGGAAATGGGGCGATATAACTTCATCGCGTTGCCGATTGTCGATGCTGATGACCGGCTGGTCGGCATCGTGACCCACGACGATGCGATGGACGTTGTACAGGAAGAAGCGACGGAAGACGCCTATCTGCAGAGTGCCGTTGCTCCGCTGGATGATACGTACGAAGACACGCCGCTGCTCACGATTTTGTGGAAGCGCGGCATCTGGCTGTTGTTTCTGTCGATCGTGGCTCTGATGAATGCCCGCGTGATCGATCATTACCGTTCGTCCACCAGCGATACGCCTCAAATTGTGCAGCATGAGACAGGACTGGCCACGCTCATTCTGCTGTTTCTTCCGCTGGTGATGGCCAGTGGCGGAAATGCAGGATCGCAGTCGGCCACCCTGTTTATCCGCATGTTTGCACTGCAACCGACGGATTCCAAAGGCGGAGCCGACGGTCTCATTGACCGCCGGCTGATCCTCCGCGAGTTTACGATCGGCATCGCGCTGGGTGTGACCCTGGCGCTGCTCGACTTTTTCGTGGCCTTTGTCTTCTTTGGTTTGAGCTTTGCTGAGGCGGCCGCGATCGCGACGACCGTCGTGATCGTGGTGGTTCTCGGGACGTCGGCAGGGACACTGCTGCCACTCGGCCTTCGACGTTCGGGAATGGACCCGGCCATCATGTCCAATCCGCTGATCGCCGCGATGATCGACATCCTCGCCGTGGTTATCTTTTACGAAATTGCGACTCAGTACCTGACGTGAAGTCGGCGAGCGGCATGCGTCAGCTTGCCGGTACGATGCGATTTGACTGTTTGGGTGCGTACGTTTGAGTGCGAGAGTTGGGGCGAGAATCAGCAATGAAACGTTATGTCGCTCGAATCC
>JAYTAK010000890.1:0-3201 GCA_043737515.1 Candidatus Kuenenia sp.
TCCCAGGGAATGTCCGTTGGATTCCAGTGCTTCAGATCAGAAAACACACCGAGACGAAAATCCCTCGGAAGGTCCTTGTCAAAATCCACAAAGAATGCAGAGTGCACAGGGTATCCGACCGATGCTGGACTATTCGCACCACAAAATCCAGGAAGCAACAGTTTTTCCAGGCAGTCGAATCCTGATCAGGCACTTGCCATGGTGCAGAATCGCCCGGAGCTCCTATCGGCCGTGGTACCTGACCTCAAATTCAATGGCGGATCCAACGCAAGGCATAGTGACATTGTGATTCTTCCAGAACTGTTATTCGACGACGCCCAGCAGGGGTCGAAGGGAGTTAATGTCGGTCCCGTGACTTGTGATGTGGGAACGCTTTCCAATCGACATTTTCCGGGCCACGATTGCTGCCTGGAGTGAGCCTTCCAGTGGTGAGTTAGTATCGTCCTCCATTTCATAGTCCTCATCTTCCGTGTCATCGTCGTCATCTGCGTCGCCCTCGTCAAAATCTCCTTCCGTCTCATTGAACTTCACCTGGGCGGTTGGCGCGTAAACGATACCTGAAATATTCAGGTGGGCTCGCTTGAACTCAACTTTCGCTTTCTTTGTGCGATCCTGAAACAAACTGATCCCTGAATATGTTCCGGAGCTGGGGGGCGTGACGGTAATGTTTCCGGACGTGCGAAACTTCATGCCTTTCTTACCCGTGTTGAAGATTGTGACGCCAAGCGCCGTCAGTTCTGTGCTGCCTTTCAATTCAAAACCGTCGCCGTCGATGTAGTAGGTTCCCGGGGCCATGTTAATGACTTCATTCTTGTCAAATTTCAGCGATTTGTAGGTGCCTGGCTGAAGGTCGAAATATGTTCGTCCACCGACCAGAGTCTTGTAGTCATTCGTATTCCGAGTGGGCCCTTTCGGAGGCGTTGGCAGTGATGCCCATGGATCGGGTGTTGGCGCGACTCCGGTATGCACCTCGGCATCGATCCATTGCTTCGATTTCTTGTCAATTCCTCCGTTCACCAGCAGATGGTCAGCCTGGAGCTGAGACTTCTTCCCGACTTTCACTGCCTTTTTCTTGTCAGACGAATTGACAATAATGTCACCATCGACCGCGAGCGAAGCACTTTTGCTCTTCAGTTTCAGAGCGTCTTTTCTCTTGGGCTCCAGGATCAGCAGTCCGGCCTTGCTCGGAATCATTGTGCCACCGGCCACAGAACGCGTCACGACCATTAACTCACTGCGGCCGAAAATGCTGCTGAATGTGGGCGGCATTCGTGAGGTAATGATGGCTTCGACATAACCGGCTTTACCGCGAAAGGCTCCGGAACCGGGCGGAATGTTAATCACCACGGTTGAACCCGATCCTGAGACCCCGTACCCATGGGAGGACGCCAGCGACAGGGCCGAAGCGCGCGCCTCGCCATCGCTGTCCACGCCCCGATTTGATTCGTAACGGGTAAAGAGTTCGATGGCACCGGCTTCTGAGGCTGCATCCGCAGCCGTCTGCATCTTCCGGCGTGTCTGATAAAGCTGACCGCCGTCGATCGACAACGCTGCCACACTCATCAGGACAACCAGAACCACTGCCACGAGGACGCAGACTGCTCCGCGGCGATCCCGTGGTCTGACGAGTTGACGATACGAAGTAAACATGTGTGATCCCTGCTAGTGCTAGTATGTGACAAAACTCTGCGCGGCGCTTGTAAAGACGACAGGCGACCACAATGCTTCCGGAGTCCACTGATAACGTAAAGTGACCGTCGCGGTGGCATCTTTGTCGGACCAGTCCAGTTCACACGTCAGCTTGGTGAGGTCCAGCCCTGACGCTCGGGGACGAATGACATTGGCAAGCAAGGCTGCACTGTCGGCCTTTGGCTGACCAGTCACACGGGAGTAATTCGGACCATGCACGGAAGTCCAGCGAGCTGACTCATAAGCGAGCGCCGCCACTTGTTGATATCGAAAAACACCGAGACCTCCGACGATCAGTCCGATCAACACAAAGAAGAACAGAGGGCCGATGATGGCCATCTCAACGATCGAAGCCCCACGGCGCTGATGCGTCGGTGCTACGATTGCACGACCGTTCTGTTTTCGTGTGGAAATCATCATTGCCGTGTTACTCCAGGGCTCCGGGGCGCAAGCGGGCTCGTGCTGTGCGAGAGAATGTCATTGGTGCTGACCCCAGAAAATTGGTGATGAGATGGAACGAATGACTCACTTTTACCTCGGCAAATTGGTCACCGCGTGAATCGGTCCCGTATACCACTGACACGACCGGTTTTGGCGACAGATCCATGGCTCCGGCGAGCGCAATGGATTCAGCCGTCTCGAACTCAGACCGAGCCGCGAGGTCCGGGTCGGCTGCATACACGGCACCCGCTCTGGCGCACTCGGCAATCACCTGCATTTGACGGAAGACGCGAGCAAAATCCACCGATGCCACGAACAGCAGCAGCAAGAGCGGCAGCACGACAGCTGCCTCGACCGCTACCGATGCCTGTCGCAATGGATGACGCTTCTCGTGAATCCGAGAGAGTTGTTTGTTGTTGTGTTTGTGAATCCTCATCGCTTGCTCTTCCGCGGATTAGTTCCGTTGTCACCTCAACAGCCCCAACACGTGAAATCCAACTTAGCAGACTTCGCTGACCACTGTTTTATTTCCTTACTCTGAACGTAGGTCCGGGCGCACGAGTTTCAAACTGCAAGTGCCTGGATTCCCCACGAAAACCTTCCTGAAAACGTGATAATCGCTACAGAATCGGAAGCATCGGAATATTAACCGAGGACTTCCAGCCTGAATGTTGCCCTTTGGCAACACGATGCGATTGAGTAACATCACCGGACGTGCAAGCACACACACCAGCGTTTCATCGAGCAGTCCGCGCTGGAAGCGGCTGAGTTCCGGAGAAACGGGATCAGCTTGTCAGGGACCGGATCGCGATGATTGATGTAGGTTCCCTGATGAGACCCCGGCAGAAAGTCGCTCGTCCAGAGAATCGAAAAACGGACAGGCTTACCGGTACGATGCCCATTTTTCTCAGAGACTCGTCGGCGACTTGTAGAGAAAAGTGACTTCTTCCGGAGTGATGGCTCGTCGAAAAACCATCAGATCATCGAGATCTCCAATGTACTCGATGCCGAGCATGATCGCGACTTTGCTGAGATCCCACTTGTAAACGAGCGGCTGTCGGATTGCTCCCT
>JAYTAK010000891.1:0-3200 GCA_043737515.1 Candidatus Kuenenia sp.
TGCGCTTCGCTTCACGCACCCTACAGGAATCGCAAGTGGGCTGGGCTTTCGGCCTGGCAACGACCGACGAAACGCCATGTTTCTTGAAAGCAGTGACAAGCTGGAAGCTTATCCCACGTTGAATCAACAAGCCGCAGGCGTCGGATCCGCGTTTCGCCTGCGCCTGCGGCTCGCCGTTAAACTAAAATACTGACTCGGTGTTGAGCCCGACGTTGCCGGGGGTTACAGATCGATGTCGTCGGCGAAGCTGGCGTCTTCCATGATGATGCGGTATCGCTCGCTGGCGTCTTTGCCAAGGAGTTGATGGAACGTAGTGTCGGCTTCCAGTTGGCTTTCGATGTTGACTCGCAACAAGACGCGGGCACGGGGGTCGAGTGTGGTGTCGCGGAGCTGAGCGGCGTTCATTTCTCCAAGTCCCTTGAAGCGGAGGACGACAGCCGTGCGGTTGGCGGGAAGTGACGCCAGAATCTCTTCCTTTTCCACATCGTGCCGGGCGTACATTACGTCCTTGCCGACTTCGATGCGATACAGTGGCGGCTGCGCGATGAATAGTTTTCCCTGGCGAATCAGTTCGGTCATGTGTCGAAAGAAGAATGTCAGCAGCAGCGTGGAAATATGATATCCGTCGCTGTCAGCATCCATCAGCAGAATGATGCGAGCGTAACGCAGTTGATTCACTTCAAAGTTCGAACCGACGCCTGCTCCCAGCGTTTCGACGATGTCGCGGATTTCGTTGCTCTCCATGATCTTCGACATGGTGAGCGATTCGGTGTTGAGGATTTTTCCTCGCAGCGGCAGCACGGCCTGAGTTCCGGCTTTGCGACCCATCACGGCTGTTCCACCGGCCGAATCGCCTTCGACAATGAACAGCTCCGATTCCGATGGATCTTTCGACTGACAATCGACCAGCTTGCCAGGCAGATTCGTCTTACGACCACCGACTGTCTTGCGTCGCACTTCCGAGACGGCTTCGCGACTGGCCTGCCGCGCGCGGGCGGACAGGACCATGCGACCGAGAATCACGTCCGCCAATGAGGGATTATTATTCAGCCAATTTTCCAGCGCCGGACGTACGACGGCATCCACGGCGGATGACGTTTCAGGATTGTTGAGACGTTCCTTGGTCTGGCCCTGAAACATCGGATCGCCGATGAAGATACTCAGCACGCACACGATGCCTTCGCGGATATCTTCTGCTGAAATCGTCACGCCGCGCGGTTTGAAACCATGCACTTCCATGTAATTGCGGACGGCCTTGTTGACGCCGGCTTTCAGGCCGTTTTCATGCGTTCCCCCGGCGTGCGTGCGAATTCCGTTGACGTAGCTGCGAATGTTTTCTTCGGTCGAATCCGTCCACCGCAGCACGACTTCGACTTTCGCGTCTTTGTCGTCCTTGGTGGCGAAAAATAACTGCTCATGCGCGGGCTTCTTGCCGGTGTCTGTGGTGACTTTTTCAATATACGCAACGATGCCGTCAGGATGATGCAGCTCGTGGGTCTCTTTCTTCTGTTCATCGTGGAAGACAATCGTCAGGCCACCGTGAATATACGAAATGTCTTCCAGATGCTGCCTAATCGTTTCGCCGTTGAAGAGCGTGCGGCGAAAGATGTCGTCATCGGGACGGAAGAAGATTGAGGTGCCTCGTCCACGAAACGGCTTCACTTTCTGGACCGGACCACTAGGCTTGCCGCGGTGAAATGTCTGCATCCATTCGAATCCGTCGCGATGGACGGTCGCAATCAGTTCAGAAGACAAAGCGTTGACGACGGACGAGCCAACTCCGTGCAGACCGCCGCTGCGGGTGTAGTTCTTGTCGCTGAATTTTCCACCGGCGTGGAGCGTTGTCAGGATCACTTCCAGTGTTGATTTTTTCATCTTCGGATGTTTATCAACCGGAATGCCGCGACCGTTGTCCTCGACCGTACAGGAACTGCCGTCCTTGTGCAGCGTGACGGTGATGCGATCGCATTCGCCTGCCAGAAATTCATCGACGGAGTTATCGACGATTTCCCAGAGCAGATGATGGAGTCCGCGGGAATCCACGCCGCCGATGTACATCGATGGGCGGCGGCGAACGGGTTCAAGACCTTCGAGGACTTCGATGTCTTCGCCTGTGTAGCTGGAATTTGTTTTGGCGGGTGCTGCCATGAATGAGAGTTCCTGAAAATCCGTGTACGTCAGGCCATCAATACGTGAGCGTGAATTCTTAATAAAACTTCATCAAGTTGAACGTTTGCAAACATGCCTGAAGGAATTCGGGATGACTTCAGGGATTCTGTGAGTCGCCAGGAATGTCGCCGTTGCAATTCCGATCCGTGATGTTATCTGTACAAAGCGTAGTGCCCGAATGACGTGGAGTTAATGAGCGGAATGGCGCTAGATACCGGTAACTGTTCCTGAAAAAGCAGCAAAAACACCGGCGGCCAGCGTTGTACCGCTCACTGAAATGTTGCTAAGTCCACGCCATTGCGGAGTGCCCCAAATCGCTCTGTGCCGAGTTTGTTCATGAAAGGCGTGAAATGTTTGATTGTCATAAATGCAATTGCTATGCAAGCTTGGTACCCAGTCGATCCAGGAGTCGTCGAGTTTTTTGGTTGATGTTTTTGCGGCGGCCAATGAGGTGTGTTCGTTGTCTGAAGCGATCGACTGTCGCGCTCTGGAGAGATCCGCAACCGATTACGTGAGAGTCTGTTGGATTTCTGTTTGGTGCGTTGGTGCTGTTCCTTTTTACGACGAGTCTGGAATTCCGTGCGGTCGATATGCGAAAGTACTCAGCCTTCTCCAACGCCGCCGAGTTCGCTCCAGTCAATTAACTGAATGTCCGGTTGAATGAGTTCAATGAAGCCGGTGCGTGAACTGGTTTTGACTCCGCGACCGCCTCGGGACGTGACCTGATATTTGGTCTGCCCGAAACTCAGGATGCTGTCGTTGTCGTTGCGGACGCGAAGTGCATCGCTGGGACGTGAGAGCTGGACGACGCCGAGCAGTTCGTCACCGGCTTCCAGCTTGATGCCGCGCACGCCCTTGCCAGCATTGCCGAGCACCGGGACATCTTGAATGGCGAAGTGCAGGATGCGCGCTTTCTTTGAAGCCATAAACATAGTCTCCGCATCGCGGACCAGATCCACATAGGCGATCGTGTCAGTTTTCCCCAGTCGGCAAAACTTGCGTCCTGATTTTGTCGAAGGCGTACGAAACGC
>JAYTAK010000892.1:0-7286 GCA_043737515.1 Candidatus Kuenenia sp.
AGCGCAAGTCTAAGCCCCGTTTATCTTTAAGGTTGCGGAAAATAAGTTTAACCGCGTGGGCAACGCCCCGCGCTTTGTATTTCAAATCTCAAATCTCAAGTACGAAATCTCAAATAGAACAATCGCGGCCCGCTGGGCACGCGGTTAAACGTGTCAATGCCCACCGCGTAAGGTATAAACTCCGAAAACTAACAACAACTGCCTTGAATAGCCAGACGGACTGAAATCAGGCCGAAATCGCCTGAAAAATCTGCGTCTTGCGGTAATTGCCGGTTTGCCTGTAAAAATCAGGTGCGACGGGCACTGTCCTGGCCGTTGCTGTGCGCGTGGAAATACGGGAATTCAACAGGGAAGCACGGATGCTGGCCTGGGTTCGAAAACGATTTTGCTCCGACCTTGCCATCGATCTGGGGACCTCGTCCACTCAGATCGGTCTGCCCGGCGAAGGCATTCGTATTGACGAACCGTCTGTCGTTGCCGTGCCCAAAGGGACGCATCGCGTCGTGGGACGCGGCGCGGCGGTGGGAAAGCTGGCGTATCAGATGCTGGGAAGGACTCCGGAGGGAATTCAGGCGGTCCGGCCGTTGCGTCACGGAGTCATCAATGACTTCGAACTCTGCGAAACTATGTTGCGATATTTCATTCGCAAAGCGAGTGGACGTTCTGTCGGTCTGCGTCCGCGCGTGATCATTGCGGTGCCTGGTTGCATCACGGCGGTTGAACGTCGAGCGGTCTTTAACAGCGCCGAACGGGCCGGGGCGGGGCGTGTCTGGCTGATTGATGATTCGAAAGCGGCAGCGATCGGAGCCGGATTGCCGGTGTCCGAACCGCTGGCAAGCATGATCTGCGACATTGGCGGTGGCACGACCGAAGTCGCCGTGCTGAGCCTGGCCGATATCGTGGCGTCGCAGTCGATTCGAGTCGCGGGCGATGCGATGGATGAATCCATCGTTCGCTACCTGCGTCGTCGGTATTCATTACGGATCGGTGACCAGACGGCGGAACAACTGAAAATTGCGATCGGCAGCGCGGCTCCTCTCGATCATGAGCTGACGCATGAAGTCAGCGGCCTCGACACGGCCAGTGGAATTCCCCGCAAGGCACTGGTGACCAGCGAAGAGGTTCGTGAATCGCTGTACGAGCCGCTCGAAGAAATCGTGGACAGCATTCGTCGCACAATCGAACGCTGTCAACCGGAACTCATCGCAGACCTGGCGGACACGGGACTTGTGCTCGCCGGCGGCGGTGCGCTGTTGCGAGGAATCGACCGATACCTTTCGCAGCATCTCGGCATCCCGGTGCGGGTGGTGGATTCGCCACGGACAGCCGTCACGCGCGGTGCGATGATCTGTCTCGATCACCTGGATCGCTGGCAGCACGGACTGGATGACGGAATGCGGCAGTAACTGGAGTTAGTGATGCGTGTTGAACATGTTCGTCACCACCTGTGGATTGCGGCCGTCGCGATGTTTGTCCTGTCGCTGCTGGTCACGGCTGCCGATCGCACCGGAATGCTCAGCAGCGTGCGGTCGGTGCTGCACGATGCTCTTAGTCCGGGGCGACTTGTGCTGCTGGCCATCGCGCCGCAAGCTGGTGATGCCGGAAAACCCGTGGACGCCGCCAGTCCCGTCAAACTTGATTCCGCAGGCAGTTTGCATGCTCAGCAGTTGCAGACATTGCGGCAGTTGATGATTGAGAACGCACGGCTGCGACGTGATCTGAAGCATTCCAGAGCAGCGACTGAGATAGCTGAAATTGTAGATCCCGCAGCGTCGCTCACAGACTTCGCGATGATTCCGGCACAGGTGATCAGCAGCAGCGGACTGCCGGGCTCGCTGAGAGAACTCATTATTTCAGCAGGAAAATCGGGAGGGATCACGCGGTCTGAACTGGTCGTGGATGGCAGCGGTGCGGTCGTCGATGTCGGTTCTGATTCCGGCGTCGCGGCGGGTGATCGTGTGCTGTCGGGGTCGAGCGTTATTGGACGCATCGAAAAGACCGGGCGTTGGGTGAGTATGGTGCAACCCGTGACATCCGTCGATTTTCGCGCTCAGGTGCAGTTGTTGCGCACGTCAGAGGATGGTTTGCATTTTGGTGCCATCGGTCTGCTCGAAGGCACAGGTTCGTCAGAGTGCCGCCTCACGGGGATTTCTTACACCGACGCGGTGACGGTCGGAGACACGGTCGTCAGTGCGGATATCAATGGAGTTCGCGGTCCACGTTTGTTTTTTGGTACCGTGACTTCTGCGGAGTTCCTGGCAGGCGGCCAATGGGACGTGCGGATTCAGCCTGCCTTCAAGGTAGCGGAACTGGATCGCGTGGGCATTGTCCGTATGCGCCTGCAGTCGAACGCGATGACGATGACCACGACAAACTCTGCGAATCAGAATGCGGGAGTGGCCCAATGAGATTACTGCTGGTGCTGGCAATGCTCTGGATGTCCATCGCCGTCGAACTTGCGTGGTCGGGTTCGATGCCTCATGGTGCCCTGGTGCTTCCGCTCGCCTGCGGAATCATGTTCTGGATGCGGTCGGTGACCGGGATTGTGCTGTCGGCCACCGCATTGCTGCTTGACTGGGTGGCACGGCCGGGTTTCTTGCCGCTCTGTCCGATGCTGCTGCCCGCAATCGCGGCCTGCCTGATCAGCCCGTCATCGAAACCGGACGACTACAGTTCCCGCCGCCGATCGTTCGCAAAGAAACTGACGCCGTTACACCTGCCGTTCATCACACTGCTTGCCGTCAGTCTGCAACTGATCGGTCAACTGAATCTGTCATCATTGCCCGCTGTGGCCGATGTGCAGTTGGCGGTGAAGACATCGTTGCCCTCGCTGCTGATGATCAGTCTGCCAATCAGCGCCGGAATCTCGATGCTCATGCGACTGGCCGACGAACTTGGCCTCCGCCGCGCCAGTCAGCACTGGATCTGAAGTGGTGTACGATGGACATTCATGTCCGTCGCATGGCCATGCATGTCCGATCGATCTATTTCACGCGGCCAGAAATGAGTCCGGCGATGCGGAGCGGCGTGAGCCCAATGGCACCTCGTTTTTGTACCGGCAAGCTGACGCATGCCGCTCGCCTATTCTCTCGGACATGAATGTCCAAGCTACAGGAATCGCAGCTAGACATCGACGACCGGTTCACCGAGCAGTTCGAATCGTGGCTGGATGCCGAGGCCCGGAGCTGTGGACGCAGCCATCCGTCCATTGACTCGCTGCGGGGCCCCCGTCGCGTTGCTGACGGTGACGTAACTGTTGAAGTCGGTGGTTGTGAACAGAAAACGCTCCGGCGTGCTGTGTGCCAGATGCGCGATGGCAGCCGTGGCAATGTCGCCGCCCCAACTGTCTTCGAGCGTCATCGCGATTCCCAGAGCGACGCACAGATCGCGCGCCTGGCGTGTCTTGGTAAGACCACCGAATTTGCTGATCTTCAAATTGACGACGTCCGCCGCGCGATCAGCATGCGCTCGCAGCAGCATTTCCACACTGTCGATCAGTTCATCCATCACGAACGGATGACTCGTGCGACGCCGAATTGAGAGACACTCGTCATACGTCGCGCAGGGTTGTTCGATATAGACATCAATGTCCTGCACGGCGCGGACCACGCGGGCGGCATCGTGGACCAGCCAGCCTGTGTTGGCATCGGCAATCAGGCGGTCACCGGGCTGCAGAATGGCTGAGACGGCTCGAATGCGGGCAATGTCCTCGTCCGCATCGCCGCCGACTTTGAGCTGAAAACGCCGATAGCCCTGTTGACGGTATTCCGCCACGTTGGTTGCCATCTCCGCCGCAGGCACCTGCGAAATTGCGCGATACAGGCCCACGTCTTTTCCAAATCGACCGCCAAGGAGTGTGCAGACCGGCAGACCGGTGGCTTGCCCCAGAATGTCCCAACAGGCAATGTCGATTCCGGATTTCACATACGCATGACCTTTCATCGCCTGATCCATGCGTAGATTGAGCTGATTCAATTCGCGAGGATCGAGACCAATCAGATGCGGAGCCAGTTCCGCGATGCCTGCGCGGACACCGGCAGCATAGGCTGGAAGGTACGCAGGACCCAGCGGGCAAACTTCACCGTGGCCAGCAAGTCCAGTGTCTGTTTCGACTCGCACGATCGTGCTGTCGAACACGTCCACCGATTTCCCACCCGACCATTTGTAGCTGCCCTCGTGCAGAGGAAGGTCAATCTGATACGCCGCAATTCGAACGATTTTCATCGAGGGACTTTATGTTATGGAACAACAGGAAAGGAAAGATTCAACGTGTCAACAGCGGCATCAGCGGCGATCATGATCGGAACGCGCCATGTTGCAGTGGCCAGACGGCACAAGGCATTTTCTTCGGTTCCGCAATAACTGTAGCCGACGCGAACATACACCGCTCCCGTTCCCGATTCTCCGGTCATCGGAATGTCAAACGTGGCATGGCCGTCGGCGACGACAGCTTCGTCACGCTGGTCGAGAGCAGTCGCCGGGAAGATCGGTTGCTCGCCATCGGTGAAGATTTCCCACGTCACCGGTGCGAGATCGTTGAGCTTGTAGCCGTCGGGAATTATCAATGCAATCCTGACGGATAATTTCTCGCCGGGTGCGAACGACTTCGCTTCGGTGTCGATCGCGTCGGAGGTGTCTCGCACGGCAGCGGCTTTTGGAGGATTTGGTGGTGTCAGTCCGGCGACTTCGAACAGGCGAGATTGTTTCGTATTTACGTCCATGACCAGAATGCGATGATTGTTGGTGTCAGCGATATACAGCGACGGGCCGGAAATGGATAAGCCTCCAGGTTCACTTAACTGGAGAGGTTCAAGCGCATTCCCTGCCGTACCGTTGCCAGCCACCGTCGAGACGTTTTCAGTCTTGAGTTCAATCTGCCGCAAAGCATGGTTATATGAATCTGCGACAAACAGCGAATCACCGGAGACGGCGATTCCCAGCGGATGTTGAAACCGAGCCAGTTTGCCGACGCCATTCACATTGCCGAACGCGAACAACGACTGCCCGCGCGGCAACTCTGACGTGCCGGCAACGGTGGTGACGCGACCAACGCTCCCCGTGGGCACTTTGCGAATCGCCGAGCCTTCGCTGTCCACGACGTACAGAAACTTTCCGGCCGCGTCCGCCACAATCTCCGACGGCTGCGCGAACGCGCAGGTCGTCAACGGCCCGTTGACGACATCTTCGCGGCCGCTTCCTGCGTAGACATTGATGGTTCCGGCACCAAGTTCGTGTGACCAGATCTGGTGCGGGCCGGCCATCGCGATGTACAAAGTTCCGTCCACATGTGCCAGGGACCACGGGCTGTTCAACGGAGATTCAAGCAGGTGGCCGCTGAGAAATCCCGGTGAGCCCTGTCTGCCAGTTCCGGCCATCGTTGAGACCGTTTTTGCTTCCAGATCAACGACGCGGAGCAAATGGTTTTCGGTGTCGGCCACGTACAAATTGTTGCCAACCAGCACAGTTCCCTGAGGATGATTGAACTCCGCCACATCAAAAGCACCGTCCGTGCTGCCGCTGCGACCGGTGCCAATAGTGTGAAGCAATTCTCCTGTGGTCGAGGCCACGATGATGCGGTTGTGGTTGCTGTCGGAGATGAAGACGCGCTGCGATGCATCGTCGGCCAGGACTTTTCCAGGATATCGCAGATTTGTCGCCTGCACTTTGCTGGCCTCGGATTCGAAGACGAGCGGCGTTTCGTCGAGTGTGCCCTTCCAGCGATGGTACTTGATCAACTGTGCGATAATGGCATCGAACAATTCGCGATGACCTTCACCGCTCTGCGCTCCGGCGAATTTGCCTTCGGGATCGACGATCGCCAGCGTCGGCCATGCCCGCGTTCCGAATTTGCGCCAGATGATCATTTCACTGTCGTTCACGACCGGGTGCTGAATGTCGTACCGCAGGATCGCGTCGCGGATGTTCTTCGAATCTTTTTCGTTGTCAAATTTTGCGGAATGCACACCGATCACAACGATCTGATTGGGATACTTTTCTTCCAGGAATTTGAGGTCCGGAAGGACATGCATGCAATTGATGCAGCAGTATGTCCAGAAATCCAGAATGACGATCTTGCCCTTCAGATCCTTCATGTCAATCGGTTGTGCTGTGTTGAGCCATTCTGTTCCGCCATCCAGAATTCCCTCCGGCACTGCGACAGCGTCGGGGAAAGGATTCTGTGGATTGTCTTTGGCTTTCGCGGCATCCGCCGGTGCTGGATTCTCTTTGTTCTGAAGCGGAGCGGCACCGCAACACTGGACAACTGCTGCAAAAGCCAGCCATGCGATTGCGGAGATGTTGAAGCGGCGGCAATGTATAAGACGACTCATGCCGTCAGTTCCTTTCGTCTGATGAAAAAGTCAGCAGGAGATTTCGGTGAGTTCGTTAATTCGACTGTCGTGAATCCGGGACAGTCGAATTAATCCCACCACCACGAGGGATTCTGATCCGAACGGACCGGCAATTCAAGGGCAGCAGTATCTGACGCCGGTATTGCGTCGGCAAGAATTTTGCGGGGCGTCACGCTGACGCCGCCAGCAATGAGTCCCAGTACGGTCCGCGAACCAGCCATGCGGACTTTCACAATCGATGGCGTTTCTTTCGGAATACCGAACTCCTGCACCCTCAGTCGCTGCCCATCATTGAGTACGATCGGTTTCCAGACAAGACTGCCTTGGGTGCGAGATCTTTCAAGCACCGCCGTAGCGACGAGGAGATCAACCATGTTCTGCAACTGAGCGATGGCGGGAACTTTCTCCGCCAGATCCGGGAGCTTCTCTGTAAATTGCTGGGCGTATTTTTCGAGACTCACATGCGTGGATGGAGCGTCCTGACGATTGCCGTTTGCGTCCACAATTTCATCCTGGGCGCTGACCTGCAGACGCGGCCCTGACAAATGCCAGGCCGTCTGGAGTTCGTTCGTTTCGATCGCATCGTAACGCGGCGAAAACCACCAGCGGCAGAGGGAGTCCGCATTTGGCCGCATCATGCTGAGATAGCTCTTGAAACCTCGCACCTGCGGATTCTCGTCGCCCGTTGTCAGACGCTTTAATGCATAGTCTGCTTCGACCAGTGCTGCCGCCATGTGACTGGATTCCGGCACTCCAAAAACAGTCACGTTCCAGTGGCCCAGCACACCGCCGATCTGTTGGAAGCCTCGCTGCGCATCCGCCGCACTGGTCGCCGTCGTGTTTTGCCAGAGTAGTTGTTGCGTCTTTGCGAGACGATCGGGTTCCGGGTCGAACGAACATCCAAACGTCGCCTTGCTGTCGGCTGTTCTCAGCGCG
>JAYTAK010000893.1:0-7279 GCA_043737515.1 Candidatus Kuenenia sp.
GCGCTGACGGCAGATCTGGGGAGCAAAGAATGGGCCTTTCAGTCACTGGGGCTGCATGGTCATTCCAGATTGCTGATCGATTCATGGCTCAAGTTTGAATTGCGGACAAATCTGAATTACGGTGCGCTCTGGGGCATCGGCCAGGGGATGGCCCCTGTGTTCGCGGCGCTCAGCATCGGTGCGTTTGTCGGCATCATCTACTGGCTTTTCTTCCAGGGTGCCGCAGCCAGTTTGTGGACGACGGTGGCACTTGCACTGGTTTCGGGTGGCACACTCGGCAATCTCTACGATCGCCTTGGACTCCACGGAGTTCGCCCGCCGGATGCCACGAAACCGGCGCTGGCAGTTCGCGACTTTCTGCATTTTCAATTCGGCAACTATGACTACCCGATTTTCAACATCGCGGACAGTTGTCTGGTGGTTGGTGCCATCATGCTGATTCTGCAGTCGTTCAAGCCGGTGCCGACGGACGTCTTGAGCGAAGCCAAAGCGGTTGACTGAGCGACTTTTCGTCCGAGAGCGCTGCGTAGCCTATGTTGCAGACAGCCTGCCGCGACACGGGCTCGAACAAATCTTCAAGCCGCGCCGGTCCACGACATTCTTGCTGCGCACATGATCGACCGGCAGGCCCAGCTTGCGATATGGCAGAACGATGGGGGGCAGAATGATGAAAGCAGCACGGTGTGAGAAAAAGGGAGTGACTCACAGCGATTGCCATTCGCCTTCTACTCGGATCATTCTGCCCCCCATTGTTCTGCCACTTCCTCGCAACGATGTGAATTCAGGGTTGCGGAATTCTTAATCAATCCACACGCACGAGTTCTGCAAACTCCGAATCACGAAACTAACTTTGCCCCGCCCCAGGCTGAGAGCAGGCTTGCCACTGTTCCAGTTCAAGATGATTGTGTCCTGCGGCAGGCCCTCCCATGAGCCGGTCAGGTCGCCGTTGACGAGATAGAAATCCTTCACCGCGTTGTGGTGCGGATCAAACATGTCGCTCCAGATACACAGCTTCGCCTTTGGGTTGACGCGGCGGACCTGATCCTCGACGATCTCTAAGACCTTTGGTTTCGTCAGCGAACAGGGGATCTGACCGTCATAGACCGTGTCGGCGTGCTAATAACTGACGCGCAGTTTCTGGCCGTCCTTGATCTGCGAACCGGGACGCGGTCCAGGATATTCAGCTTGTAGTCCGCCAGCACGACGCCGTTGTACCCCGATTTTGCTGCCGTCCAGCGAATGGCCTCAATCTTCGGCAGGTTCTCGGCGACCTGGAGGATTTGCTGGAGGTAGACTCAGCGAAGTTCGATCAGTCAATCACAACCGGCAGAGCCAGCAATTCCGGAGATTTGGGAATGAAATATGGAAAGTTCAGGTCCGCAACCTGTCGCCCGAGAGTTTCCAGCATACTGTTGCGAACGGTTTCGTCCGTAATTTCTTCGTGGAAACTTCTGGACGACATCGCACCCAGAGAATCACGCCAGATGGGACCGTCCTGCCCCGGAACATGCAGTTCAACCATGAGTGATCCGGTCGCCTCGGTCATTGTCCTTCCTGTGTCACGACCTCGAAAATCGAATGGCGACTGCCGTTCAAAAATCGGCAACTGATCCCCGGCTGACTCGGCGAACTTCATTCGAAACACTGTCTCAGCCGCGGGAGACACCTGGATTCCGTCGCGGGCCAGCCTTGCTGTCAGCGAAGCCTGGATAACCTGTGCAGTGGTTTGGGCATTGCCTCGCGCTTCGCCGATATTCAACTCAATCCGAACAGAACCTCCGGGGCCGATCCAGGCACCTCCTCCTTCCTTCAAATGAGCCAGTGACTTGCGAATTGCGTCCCACGGGATCTCCATCACTTCCAGTTGATCGGGAGAATGGGGAAACGCGCCAAGCAGGTGCTTGTCATCGTACACATAAAGTCTCGTGTCCGAGCCAAAACTCCCACGTACGGAAAGGACGATCCTGCCGGATTCACGCTCGAAGATTTCGTTTTCAATCAGCCAGGCACTTCGATCCGGAAACCACTGCAACGTGTTGTCCCAAAACGCACGTCGCGACGTATAAATCGGCTGATCAAAAACGAGTTTCCCTCGCTGATTCCAGCACATCACGCGAGGCCGGGGATGGGTGGAAACCCCGGCCAGTTCCTGAGTATCCGGTGAAAACTCCAGTGACTGCAGCCATGCATAGACAAAGACCGCTTCGTTGCCGAATGCTCGGCTGTCTGCCACGACTTTATTGTCTTTGATGACGATGGCTTGCCCGCTGTCATCGCGGGGCATTGCTGCTGGGCTGCCCATAACAGCGACCTGACGCCCGGTGTCAGAATCAAGGACCAGCAACCGATCGTTTGCAACGGCAGCGAGGTACTGACCATCCTGCGAAATCGCCGCAGAGCCGTGATCAAACTTGCTGTCGGCCACGATAATGCTCTTCTGTGGCTCGCCCGTTTCGCAGTCCCAAACCAGTAAATCGTCAGTCGATCGTCCGCCGACAAACAGTCGGGTTCTGGAAAGCAGAATGAGGTCCGAATAGCGTTCGGCTATTCCCTTGGCAGTGAATTTCAGTTGCCCGGATGTCGTGTCCCAAACCATGATGTCGGTTTCTTCCTGGTTCGGTGATTTTGAGGCGGCTGCAAAAAACCGACCATCGGGCGACAATGCAGTCTGGCCGCGGCCTTCGTAAGTACCATCCAGTTCGCCCGTGATGGTCTGTTTTTGCTTATCCCAAACCTGCCTGCCGGAAACAATCACGGGGCATCCGGGAGGACCCACCGTGATCCCGCCGCTGCCATTGAACGGGATCACGGATCCTTCCTTTCCCCATTCCCCTGCGGCGACTTTCGGACCGTCCGGGGAATTTGTAGTCGGTCGTGGCGCCGTGTCTGCGGAGGTCCCTGCACCTGGAGGCAGCGAATCAGTCGATCCGGAAACTCCGCTGGCAGTCGGATTCGTCGAAGGGAAACGACGAGCAGAGGACGCGGGAGGACCGGTTGCAGGTGCCACAAAGGTCAACCCATTTTCACTATCGTCGCCGAAAACCGAAGGCGGTTCCTCGCTGCTGCGGAAGGTGGTCGATGTCGTCTGTGGCGGTGGTTCCTGTCGGGACGAACCTAACGAAGGTGAACTGAAGTGGGTGGAACCGCCGGACGGAACCACCATCGTCACAGACTGGGTGGAAGTCAGCTTTCCGACGAGGTAGGCGACGATCAGTAACAGACAGACAAACGCGGCGATGGCCGGAACAACGAATCGGCGCAGGTCCACTGGTTCGCCGGAGTCGGACAACTCAGTCCTGCGCGGAACGCGAATCCCGGCTCCACATTCATGGCATTTGATAGTCGTCCCTGCACGATGTGGTCCAACGCGATATTGCTTACCGCATGATCCGCATTCACAAACAACCGACATGACGCGCTCTCCAAGGCCCCCTTAAACGCAAATCAAATGCCATGAGTGACAGGATAACCAGAAGAATACCGGTATTCAATCCAAGGCGGCGCAGGCCAAAGTCGCACTCCCTGGACGACGACCAGGGCGGCAACCAAGGCGGCAGGCAAAGCGGTCAAAGGTATTGCGAGTCGTCTCCGGGGCGGGAAGGCGAGCAATGAACACATTCGTTGAGACATTGTGGGCTCCCGGAAGACATCGGGGCGGAGATGTGCCCGCCGGATCGTCGTGAGCCCACATATTACCGTCTATCGTTCCGTGAGACGATCTGGCAGAACAATGGGGGCAGGACGATGAAGCTTTGGTCTGGTCGCAGGAAGGCAACGAGCGTTCTGCGAACGCTCGCGGCATGTGGAGCGCAAAGGCAGTCAGGTTGATGTCAGTGGCAGCCGCTGTTTCACATTGGGGCCGCGGTTAACCAAGGGACGAGACAGCACTTGTCACCTCGACTTCAAGGGCTTCGAGTATTCGATTGGCTCGATCGACGGTGACGCCGTGGTACTCGTTGCGTTCGTCGCGGGAGACCTGTGTCTCGCTAACTTCGAGTCGTTCGGCCAACTCGCGCTGAGTCAGCCCTTTGGCGATCCGGAGTGCGATGAGTAATCGCCCGATCCCGGAGAAGTTCTGCAACTCATCAAACTCGCCCCGCTTCAGCCGCTCGTAGCTCTCGATCTCTTCCTTGATCTGCTCGTGAAAGGAACGAACAGGGTCAAGCACCCGCTTAATCTCCTCCTTCGACAGCTTCGTCTGCTTGAGTTGGGTGGCTTGCTGCTTCAGCCGCTCGTCTTGTTCGAACAAGCGTCGGACAGCGTCTTTGTATTCGTTCTCAGTTCGAATCATGGATCGCCCAAAATCTTGATAATGCCCTTTGGAATGCGACTGCGCGACAATCGAAAGGCTGCCGGGAAATCGAGTTCATTGCCGTGCTGATCGCGTATGCCGCTCATCTGCCCCACATGCGGATACAACTCCACTCGGTACTGATGCCACATCGGAAGCTGCCGCTTGCCCAAACCCTTCGCCGACCGAGCCACGGGATCCCAGGTCCAAATTCTGTACGGGTCGAGCAGATTAAGTTCCCGCTCCAACTGCCCACTGGCGAGATCCTGCAAGTCGCATTCGAAATAGCCGTCGATGTCATTCGGATGGTCCTTGTCCTCGACGAATGAACCGTCGATGAAGATCCCTGTGATGCCGACTTGCCGCAGTTGTTTCACCAGCACAGTCAGATTATCCACCAACTGCTCGCGCCAAGCGGTATCCCAGTGGGAATGCTTTGCGCGACCAGCCGGGCCATGAACCAGCGCCGACCCGCGCAGCTCATCCAGAGTCAGCGCGTAGTCACCGACAGGCAAGACTCCATCCGCCGTGAAAGCTGGCAACTGTTTCGTGTCATGATTGCGTCGTGCGTTCAACTCGATGCTCCCCAAATTTCTTTGGGAGCTTGCGAGATGAACGCAGCGTCGAAAGTACGGTCATGCCGTAGCTCCCAAACGGTGCGCTCCCCCGGGTCTACGCGCTGGGAAGTGGTGTCCCGGAGAAACGAACAATGAATGAATCGCCAATTGTTGCGGCACCGCGTAGATTTTGCCGCTGAAGTGTAACATGATAGCCACACTTTACATTTATGTCAACTATTGATTTGCGTGAAATTCACGGATCGTCAACTGTGGCCGCCCGCATGCGGATGATCGCGTCGGTCAGACTTCGTCATAGAACTCGATGCTGGCACGCGAACCATCCCTGAAAACTACTTCGATGATCCATCGGCTTCGCCGTTCGTTCCCAATCGAAAGTCTGCCCGGTTTTTGCAAACTGCCTGTCTCGCCACAATTAGATTGCTCGGGCTCGAATCCTTGCATTTGCTTGTCGATGCAGTGCTGGTTTGAGCGACGAGTTGAACGAGAATCAAACGCCAAAGTTCCGGCACATTCCCGATTTTGCCTGCAAATGCCATAAGGAATGAGTGTTTTCCTGCTACCCTTTGATACGCAGTCGATGATCGCTGCCTCAAGACTATTCCAACGGAACGCTCGGAGACAACTGCGTGACAACTGTGCCGGATCAGACGCTGCGATGTTTGTTGATTAATCCCGAGTTCCGAACTGAATCCTTCTGGAGCTTCACCGCCGCTTGTAAACTCAAAGGCGCGAAATCAATTTCACCACCGCTTGGCTTACTCACGGTGGCAGCGCTTCTGCCACAGCAGTGGGAATTTCGCCTGGCCGACCTGAATGTGCGACCGCTGTCGCTGGCGGACTGGGAATGGGCCGATCTGATCTGCACGGGCGGCATGTTGCCTCAGCAGCCAAGTACACTCGAGATCATTGATCGGGCTGTGGCAGAGGACAAGTACATCGTCGTGGGAGGTGCAGATCCTTCCAGTCAGCCAGAGCTTTACAGCAAAGCTCACACGCTTGTTGTTGGCGAAGGAGAAGAAGTTATTCCGCTCTGGCTGGCTTCGTGGCGCGACGGGCAACCTCGAGGCGTTTTCAGGGAAAAAAACAAGCCGGACGTCACCACATCACCGACACCGCGCTTCGATTTGATCGAATTGTCCGCGTACCTGCAGATCAACATCCAGTACTCGCGTGGCTGTCCCTTTAACTGTGAATTCTGTGACATCATTGAACTCTATGGCCGCAGGCCGCGGACGAAGACGGCTGAACAGATTTCAAAAGAGCTGGATGCCCTCCTGGCGATTGGCTATTCCGGGCCGGTTTTTATCGTGGATGACAACTTCATCGGCAACAAAGTTAACCTCACGAAGCACCTGTTGCCGGGACTGATTGAATGGAACCGCAGGAATCGGTATCCATTTTATTACACAACAGAAGCGTCCCTGAACCTGATGGACGATGAGTCGCTGATGACGCAGATGCGTGAAGCGGAATTCCGCAGCGTCTTTTTTGGCATCGAAACGCCTGACCCGGATGTGCTGCGGATCACGCAGAAGAAACAGAACTCCTATCGGCCGATCCTGGAACGAATTCACAAGCTCTACGATCACGGCATGATCGCCTACGGCGGTTTTATTCTGGGATTCGACGGCGAGAAGGACGGCATCGACCAGATGATGATTGAACTTATTGAGGATGCCTGCATCAACATGGCGATGGTCGGGCTGCTCGTGGCGTTACCGAATACTCAGCTCACCCGCAGACTGCTGCGCGAACGCCGATTGCTCTCGATCAGCGGCGAACTGATTGATTCGGAGCAGGAGATGTTTACATCCGGAGGGGCCAGTGACCTGGATGCTGAGCATCTCGACCAGACGATGGTCGGCCTCAATTTCCGCACACAGCGCAGCCGACAAAGAATCATGGAAGACCTGGTGAAAGTCGTTTCGACCGTCTACGAGCCGAAACGATATTTTGATCGGGTGCTGCGTCTGTCGAAACAGCTCAAGGCTGCATCCAGACATCGCCCGCGAGCGTTTGCGATCAAGCGGGATCTGATGGCTTTCGTGAAGCTGTCGTGGGCGATGACGAAGGACGGCGAGACACGATATTACTACTGGCGAAATCTCCTGGCGGCAATCCCGATGGGGTCGGCCGGCTTCAGCACAATTCTGGACCTCATGGGAGCCTACGTACATTTCAAGAATCAGGTGCATCACACCGTCAACGAAGTGACGCGGCAGATCCCGGTCGTCGCAGCGATGGATCGCGAGCTGGCGGCACGAGATGGAGAAAAGCAGAGCACTGAACTGGTGATCCTGCATGACCATTGTGCATAATCGGCGGCTGACCGAATGCACAACCCGCGGCTAGAATCTGTAGGCCGGACCAAGCGCAGCGCCGTTCCGGCAGTTGTCTGGTAATTGCC
>JAYTAK010000894.1:0-3193 GCA_043737515.1 Candidatus Kuenenia sp.
CAGAATCCATTCTGCCACTATGGTACGCACCGCATTCGCAAATCCGAAGTCCGCAGTCCGTCATTTTAGAGTTCCGACCAATCCTTTCGTGGGATAAGCTTCCAGCTTGTCATTTCTGTTCGTGGGATAAGCTTCCAGCTTGTCATTACTGTCCGTGGGATAAGCTTCCGGCCTCAATTCCGCGTTGAAAACTGACTCCCGTCCGCTACGCAGTTGCCGGAACGGCGCTCCGCTTGGTCCGGCCTACAAACAATCTCGCGTTGAAAATTGACTCCCGTCCGTTACGCAAGGTATGCTTTCTCAGATCGATTGTGGCGAAATGCTGGTTTCGGCAATTGATATCCCTCCCTGTTTTCCTGCCTTTCCTCCTCAGGTCTCGACTCATGCTTCGCGTTAATGCAGGTCATTCGTCGGCGTATTGTGACGGACACGCGCGCCGCAGTTTCGTGCAGATCGGTGTCGCCGGGATGGCTTCACTGGGATTGCCGCATATTCTGGCCGCAAAAGCACAGGCGGAAGGACAAGGCACGCCAAAGCGCGACACGTCGGTGATTCTGTTGTGGCTGGATGGTGGCCCTGGTCATATGGACACATACGATATGAAGCCGGAAAGTCCGACTGAGTACCGTGGAATCTGGAAGCCGATTCCAACCAACGTGCCCGGCATGGAAGTGACGGAACTCTTCCCGCTGCAGGCAAAGATCGCCGACAAGTTCTCCGTCGTCCGATCACTGCATCACGACAGCGGCGACCATTTTACCGGCGGGCACTGGATGCTGACGGGGCGCGGCGAGGGCGTGAGCGGAGCGAACACGAAAGGCAAGTATCCGTTCTTCGGTTCCATCGCCACCAAAGTCACCGGAGCGCGGCAACCAGGGATGCCGGCACATGTCGCCGTTCCGTACGGCATGAGCATCGGCTTGCGGCCAGGCTACTTTAGCGGCAATTATCTGGGCGTACAGCACAATCCGTTTGAAACTGAAGGTGATCCGAATGCGGAAAACTATCAGGTCCAGAATGTCGGGCTGTCGCAAGGGCTGACGCTGAATCGTCTGAGTGATCGACGCACGTTGTTGACATCGATCGACAGCCTGCGACGCGAGGCGGACACCAGCGGGATGTTTGAAGCAATGGACAAGTTCGATCGCACGGCATTCGATATGGTCACTGGAGCCAGAACGCGTGACGCATTTGACTTGTCGAAGGAAGATCCCAAAACGCGGGAACTCTATGGACGCCATTCATGGGGCCAGAGCACGTTGTTGGCACGACGCCTTGTCGAAGCCGGAACGACATTTGTGTCCTGTCACTTCGGTGGCTGGGACCATCACTGGGATTTGAAGTCGGGTTATGAAAACTACCTGCCGAAAATCGATCAACTGGTGTATGCGTTGCTCACCGATCTGTCAGATCGCGGCATCCTGGATCGAGTTCTCGTGGTGCTGTGCGGAGAATTCAGCCGTACACCAAGAATGAACGACGGCGGCAACGGCGGTCCACCGCTCAGCAAAGGCACCCCCGGCCGCGATCACTGGGGCAACGCCATGGCGTGCTTTATGGCAGGCGGCGGCATTCAAGGCGGTCGTCTGATCGGATCTACCGACCGCCTCGGCGAAGCACCCAAAGAACATCCTCTCCGCCCCGGCGACATTCACCACACGATCTTCAACGTCCTCGGCATCGATCCGTCGCAACACTTCCTGGATCATTCCGGTCGCCCGGTGGTTGCTGTGGATCACGGGGCGGTGATTGGTGAGTTGTTCTGAGATCCCAATGCAGGACGGACCGGAGCAGCAGTTTTTGACGCCGAGGCTGTCCGAATAAGCGGCTTTTCGTCGTAGCTTGACTCTCCAGAGTCGAGCATTTTCGGGGACTCCTCGACTCTGGAGACTCAAGCTACGGGCTTTTTGGGCAGCCTCGCAGTTTCACATTGAGCGAATCTGTTGCGTTCTGCATTTAATGTGCATTCTGCGATGCATTCTGCGAACCACCGCCGGCGCGCCAAGTTTCGAAGCTGATGCTCTGACACACTTGCACATCCGCAATACGGACGGTAGCCTGCACGTCGCTGTCTCTTCCCATCGAATAGCTGTCAGTTCACTTCAGGAATCCGAAACCATGCACAACACAACACAACACAACACAACACAACACTCTTGATTGATGGTTTTGAGATCTATTTGACAGTCCCCTGACTCACGGGTTGGCAATTGAATCAGCCAACTCAGTTCAGCACGAGAAAGTTGTCAGCCGAAAACGATTTGAATGGCATCGGATTTCGATTTTTGCTCGCCCCACTTCGCGGCGACGCAGAAATGGGCAGAGCTTTGTGCCTGGTGAGATCCTGGAAAAACGCCAACTGCTGTTGGACGATCCAATTACTGAGATGACTACTCAGTTGAATCAAGGAATTGGAACCTCAAACGCCCAAATTGACGCTTTCTTCAACGGCGGTTCTACTGGAGCTGCCGGAGGGCTGAACGGTGCCTTGGGTGGAGCTGCTGCAAAGTTCAATCAGCTTCCACTCAACGGCGCTCAAATTGAAGATTTGGCAATCCAGGACGTCAGTTCAAAGTTCGGCACAATCGAAAGTCAAGTGAGTACATCAATGAACTCCATCAACAGTTCAAGACCAGTAATTGCATTTCCTGAATCCTTCGGTATTGGCACGCCGTTTCAAATGCCAATGATGATGATGCCCGGAATGCAGATGGGCAGTCGCGGATATTCGTACGTCAATGTGTTGACCGGTGACTATTATGGAACTTCCAACTTCATTGTTGAAGTCCCCTCGTCAACTCCGGGAGTCATGACGTCTCGTTTAGAACTGCAGGGAACAGTCAGTCGTTCAAATGGCGTTGTGACGTCCAATTTGCGGGGCGATTATATGGAAAATACACCGGACCGAAATGTCACGTATCATGTCGAGATTGTGAACCCTGGTTCGTCTAATGGTAACATACTGAAGTTTTATGCATCGCAAACTACCGGCGGAATCACCACGTATGCGACTGCCGATATGCAAGGTACAGTTACCAACTACTACAACTTCGGTGGCTCCGGGAATTTTGGTGACATTACAGCGTCGTTCTCCAAGAGCCGCGTGTACCAGACCGAACGACTCTTCGGCCAGATTGAGTACCTCAGCGGCAACACAAAAGCCTCGGCACAGCTCACACAGATCACAAGCCCC
>JAYTAK010000895.1:0-3193 GCA_043737515.1 Candidatus Kuenenia sp.
GCCCCCTCTGAAGACCCCGACTTCAGATACCGAACGGCAACCACTGAACTTGAAAATACTCAGCAAATCTCAGCCTGATATTCCCGGATAGACTCTTAGTGAGCAGCTTGTTCGGGAGTTTCCCGTCAGCATGTGCATAAGAGACGAAATAGCGAACAGGTTGTTTCATCTTTGGCTCATCGATCCAATCTGCAATCGCACGTTGTCTCGGTGCGGACCCGCGAAGGAGAAGGCGACTTCGAAGCGATATTCTGGCTGCGGCATGGCGGTCAGTTTAGGTTCCCGGAGTAAGGGGAGCAATGGACACACAGCAATCGCCGTTCGCGGTCGTTGCGACGGTCTCGTCGGGAGCGGCGAATCGCAGGGAGTCGCCAGCCAGCGGCGCTGGCCGAATGGCACTCAGCTTTGGAGGCGTGTGCGCCGCAAGGCGGTAGCGGGGTGTTGATTTAGGGTGGGATAAGCTTCCAGCTTGTCAGGTTTTCCGGAAAGCATTGAGTTTTATTTCCGCGATGACAAGCTGGAAGCTTATCCCACGTAGAAATCCAGACTAAATCAACAGACCGCTGGCCGCGGGTTGCACATCTTTCAGGAACCCGCGGCGCGGACTGCACCCGCAACTGAGAGTCTTCTGCCGCATCAATGGTTTCGCCTCAGTGCTGAGCAGGATGCCGACGGCGGGGACGCCGAGGTTGTCGAGACCGATGACATCGTTGAAGCCTTCGACGATGATGAGGCCGTGCTGGGTGATGAATTCACGGTAGCCGGGTTCCTGCAGGCGGCTGGCTTGTGGGCCGAAGAGTTCGATGCATCTATGCTCCGCGCGGCCAGGACTGAGGGACGTGTTGTTGAGTGAGCCGCAAAACGCTAGCGGTGTGTTGATTTAGTGATTTATGTAGGGTGTGTGCAGCGCTAGCGAAACACACCAGTTTTTCACGCTTTCCCCAAATGGTGCGTTGCGATCCGCTTCACGCACCCTGCTCAGCAAACGTTAATAATGTTGTTTTTCCGAGAAGATTTTTCGCCCCCCGAGCGCGCCAGCTTTAATCTGCCCCCCTTAGTGACGCAATCGGACTTCTTTGTGCCACGCATTGCGGGTGCAGTGCTTTGTCAAGTCTTAAAATGTAGGTTGGACATTCTTGTCCGACGGCGTTTTGACGGGCAAGAATGCCCATCGTACCCCAAAAATCAAGTCTTGACAGGGCAGTAGTCTTCGTTCCTATCGCAGTTTTTCACCACGGATCTCCCAGCGCGGGCTTCGACCGCAACCCACAGCGGATGGCTACGGCACTTGGAAAGCGCCTGCTACTTTCTAAACTATGCTTCGATCGCGCCGCGGACCAGTTGTCCCATTTTGGGAGGAGACGCCTCAAAGTGGACCGGGACCGGCGTCACGATCGCCCCGCCCACGACCGAAGCCGCCGCGTTGTCACGCAGTTCTTTGGCTTCAGCGGGCTTGCATCTGGCGAAACAGGATTCATGTATTTGCTGTCGGCAATGATTTCGCTTCGTTGAGGAATTCTTCGGGCGACGCACTGCGTGAGGCAGGGTCTCGTGACAGATTTTTGGCCAGAAATTCCTGCCACGCGACGGGAATTTCGGGCATGAAATCACGAATTGAGGGCCAGTTGAAGCGACTCATGGTTGTGATCGTCATCGCTTCGGACTGCGTTGTATCAAAGGGTAACGACCCTGCCAGCGCTTCGAACAGGCAGACGGCGACACTGTAGAAGTCAGCAGTGATATTTGCCTGACCGCTGACAGCGGCTGCCCCCGCGACGATGTTCATCGTACGCCCACAACTAAAACAAAGGACTGCCGACCAGATTGGCGATCAGTGAATGAATCATCTTCAATGCCTCGCGCACTGCCACCAACAACACAATGACCACCGGCAACATCGCTCCGATGATCATCACCACCTCCAGCGCCGCCAAGCCACGGTGATGTGCCGTTCTTATGTTCCTGGTTGCGTTGTACTGTTTCATGGGACGATCTGCATTGCGGTGACGAGAAAACACACAGCGACCGGCGGCACACTACAGCAACCCCAGCCCCCACTCAGCGAACGTCTTGCCCTGATTGAGCAGCGGGAACGAAAGCACGACGCCGCGAGCAACATCGTGCAGAGCCACACTTCCAGCCCCGTGCGCCAGCCGAGCAAAACTCCGAGCGCGGCCATCAGTTTGACATCGCCAGCCCCGGTGCCAAACATCAGAAACTGGATGCTCATGCCTCCGAAACACAGCAATCCGCCCAGCAATGATTGCGAGATGCCAATACCACCCAGCATCAACGGCACGCACTCATCGCTCGAACTGCCAAACACCTGCAACGACGACAAAACACCGTTGAGCAACAATCCGAACAGAATGGCAGGGTAGGTCGTGTGGTTTCGGATCAAACGCCATCGCAGGTCGGTGTAGCTGGCCACGAGCAGCAGAACCAAAAGTACCAGTCCCGATAGTCCAAGGGCTCCAGGATGCAGTTCCCGGAGAGCCCCTGATTTCTGCTGTTCGATCAGCCACTCACATGTCGTCATTACGGGACTCGGTCGCAAACGAACGTTTTCTACTTCCAACCGGTAACATTATTAACAACATTGACGACCCAGCCAGCGATGGTCGTGTTGCCGCCGGCGGTATCCGTTTCATTATCGCTGCCGCCACCGAAGATCTTGTAGGCGAATGCCAGAATGATCGCAGCAATGGCGATGATCAACACCGTCTGCAGAGCTTCCATTCCTTCTTCTTCACGGTGAATGCGGGTCAGAGCGGCTTTGAATTTGTTGATCTGAGTCATGGTCGTCGTCCTTTGCTTGAATCCGAGGGAAGTGATTTCCCGTGAGCAACATTGCTCGTACAAAAGCACACACGACAAAAGCCCCCGTCATCCCTGGAAGAATCTTCAACGCCGATTTCCGCAGCCAATTTGCTCATGACACTTTTGCTGGGATTACGAGTAAACGAATTCCAGCCTGTGATTGCCGAGCCACGGGATTTGGGGGTGGTCTTTGTCGAGATTTGCCTCACGCAGCATCGGGTTGTGAGACCGACGATCAAGGTACACAACAATGCGATGACCGGATTCAATTTCGGCAGCACCAGACGTTTCCACAAACTTTCGATACACGCCCTTCGGTTTGCTCTGATCGAAGCCGTGAAGCTGGCTGGCAAGCCAGCGATAGCAACCATTC
>JAYTAK010000896.1:0-7270 GCA_043737515.1 Candidatus Kuenenia sp.
TTGCGGAGCATTGCGGAATTCCGTGCAACCTCCTGCGATCCATTCCATGAGCGCGGATCGACTCCACCGTGCTGTAGTGCCGAATGGTCGGCAGAATCCCGGCACCTGACCTGCCTTTGTGCGATACTCCAAAAGTCGAACAGAGATGTTTAGCAATTCAGCCGCCTGATTCCGGTCGAGTAATTCGGGTGTGATGGCTTCGCGTAGCATTGGTGCATCATTCAAAAAGCGTCGGTTATGTCTGCCCGCACATTGCGAGGGGTTCATCGTTTTTCTGTTTTTCTTTTCTGTAAATGTCGGCGATTGCCCTGTTTGACCAGCGTTTCAGGTATCAATCGCCGACAACACAGGTTCATTCAGGACAAATTCACGGCTCTTGTGAATGCCCTGCCATGTGCCAAACCTGAGTTTATCCAGTCCGATCAGTTTGGATTCAGCGTCTTCACTGCTGACGATATCCCGCCGATGTTTGCACAAATCCCGTGCGGTGATTCGTCCGCCCTGTGACTGAATCCACGCTGCCAGATGTCTGGCTTCCCGGAGTGCCTCAGGTTCAACCAGTGTTCTGCCGATTCGCAGCGTCTCATTCTTGAACCATTCGCCCACGTTGATTGCCGATTGCATCGTGGGACCGTCAACCGCCCAATGATCAGCAACGCCCGTTGTGACTTGCCGGACACAATGCAGGATGATTGCCAACCGTCCTGGGATTTCTTCCAGCTTGCTCCATTGGCTCGCCAGATGCCCACTCATTGCCGCTTGCTCCCGGCCCGTCTCATTAACGTAGCGTTTGAATAATGCACGGGCCTCAGGGCTTAGCTTCAGCGTTGCCGGTTTACTCTCGCCAGATGAATCATCGCCCTGAAACTCGAACAGATCACGAACAGCGTCACCGTAAGCCGTTTGCGTCGCGGGGCTCACTTCGTCATCCCGCCATTGTTTCGCCTGTCGTGGCGGAAACGTCATCAGCAGCCGACTCTGAAGCCCGCTGTCTTTGTGCTCGTTGGTGAGACACTTGGCCAAAATCCCCGGCTGAATTCCGCCGCAGATCGAGACTGACGGCCGTCTGACAAAGATGAATCGTTCGTCCCCCGTTTTCCTGTCGATTGAGATTGTCTCGCAGTTGTAAATCTCCAGCCACTTCGGAACTTCGGATGATGTCGCCGCTTTGTTGGAATACTTGTCGAAACTGGCCAGCCATCCGCTGAGTTCATCCCTCGCCAGGAGAACTCCCCGAGGGGTCTCGCTCAGAATTGGGGCCAGTGCTTCGATCGTCGAATCCTGGACGATGCAACGTCTACGGATCGGCCTTTCCGGCTGTTGCGGTTCCTCGCCCTCGCTCTTGCGTTCCCACGCCTTGTGTTCACGCTTGTACGATTTCAACTCGTTTTGATACTGGCAATTTGCCGCGATGAATGAATCAGCGTCGCGTTGCTGCCGATCTTTCAGGGGAGCCATCGCCATTCGAAACGGGGGGGATTTTTGGGTTCCGCTTTCACCCACGAGGATTAGCCAAACGATTGGCGGGACGAACCAACCGTATTTGAGGCAGACTTGTCGGCTGGTTCCGATCGCAGCCGCACAAACCGCTAGGCAAACCATCGCCGGAAACGATTCATCGCAGCCAACCGACGCCGACACTTCCCGGCAGAACTTCGCCAGAACCGGGGGCAATTCATCGATTGGAAACGGGGTAAACTCGTCTGCCTTGTCGGCGAATACACTGTTTGCGTAGGGTTTCAGGGGGCAATCGCCGACAAACTCAGAAAGAGAATTGGAAATTGAACGCAGGCGAGCCTGCAGCGTCTCTGCGTCTGCCGTATCGAATTGTTCAGACCAGTCTGCGATATCGCCGCCGTCCGGAATTGTTGGCCAGTCCTCCCGAAGTCTCTTCACTTCGATCGTTGCATTCGGTGCCTGTTTCCGAATGAGGGCAGCAACTTCACAGGCATACTTATCGCCGGGTGTGTCATTGTCCGGCAGGATGTAAACCCGCTTGCCATCCAATGGTGACCAGTCGCTTTTCTCTGCTGCATTCGAACCGCCCGCCGATGTCGTGGCCT
Organism: Candidatus Kuenenia sp.; assembly: GCA_043737515.1. GTDB lineage: Bacteria > Planctomycetota > Planctomycetia > Planctomycetales > Planctomycetaceae > SXXK01. The sequence goes on from JAYTAK010000896.1 coordinate 2,064, forward strand.
GCAGTCCCAACAACGCAGCAGCGTCTGCCGCTTTCTCGCCCTCGCAGATCCAGACTTCCGCAGCGTCGATGACTTCCGGCAGTCGATACAACGGGCGAGGTTCTGGCATACCGCCGCAGATCCAGCCGCCTGCGACTTTTGTGATTTGTCCGAACGTCTTTGTTCCGTCTGGCAAGTTCCATCGAACAACTGAGAACGCATCGGTTCCGTTCGCATGACGATACCGCCAGCCTGCGTCCGGCTTTCGCTTCTCTGGAAGGATGCCGCTTTGAGCGAGCCCGTAGGCGAATGCGTCCGCAGCTTTCTCTGATGTCGCGTGAACCGTTTTCGGCTTTGCTGGTTCCTTCGACTTTGGTTTGTGATGTCCATTTCCTTGGTTGGAGTGATTTCCGAGGAACTCAGAAACCAGTTTCAACGCACCATTGAACGTGCATCCATTCAGCCACTGGATGGCCGCGAATCCATCGCCGTTGCCTTTTGAGAAACATTGATTGCAGAACAACCCGCCAGATTCTGCAACGTCATCCAGTGCCCGGAAACGATCCTTGCCGCCGCATTGTGGGCAGGGACCGTGACCCCGCGGGTTCAACTGTTGATCCGTCAACCGGCAGACAGATTGAAGTATTTGAACCCATCGCCCGGCCGCTTGGCGTTTGATGTCATCGGCCTGAAGATGGCTGTTGATTGTCCCTGATGCCATTGATAAAATCCCGTTGTTGTTGTGTCTCGATTCGCCTGCCAGCGATTTCACTTTCGAAGGGCCTGAACCCACGGTGCCAACCGGGATTCAGGCTTTTCCTTTTGACTTTCAATCGGATTCACAAACAGCGTTTTTTGCCGTACTGGAATCTGCCCCGTCTTGACGATTACTGCGACTTCCGCCGCCGTCAGGTCCAATTGACTGCAGATCAGCTCCGCAGGCTTCCCGAGGGAATTCAGCAGCAACACGGCTTCCACGATTTCCGCCGCGCGATCGCTCACAATTGGGCCTGCAGTCGATCGACGAGCGTCCGGCCATCGCGTAAAGCCTGGTGGCATTGGTCGAGCGTGTCAGAGTCGATGTATGCGCCGCTCATGCAGCTCCGCCTTCGCTGTCGGTCGTCAGCTTGCCCAGGAACTCACTGAAGTCCTTACCCCGGACAAAGCATCGTCCGGAAACTTTGACGACTCTCAGCCCCTGCTGCCGAGCGTGTTTGAGAGCATGTCGCCCCCAACCAGTTGCCCGCATGAATGCCGCCATCGGGTATGTGCTGCCGTCGTCAATCGGCTGTAGCGTGTCCGCCGTATCCTGTTTTTGTCCCATTGATTTTGCTCCCGCAATTGAGTGTTGAAACACAGTTCAATTGCTGGAACTTAGCGACACAAAAAAAACGTGATAGATTGCTCTACCACGTTTGCCGATGTCTGCCGATCGTTGCCTATTCAGGAACAATCACGCCATGCTGTTCTAAGAACTCGAGCGCGAAACTGATCGGCCCGTTCCTTGTCTCACGGAACGCAGTTTTTCCGACGTGTGGCTTCAACCAATCACGGAACGCGCGTTCTGATGTGTTTTCAGAATACCCAGCCTTTACAAACAAGTCGTACCACGTGCTAAAACGCAAAGGCTTTGACTGTCTCGACGTCTCTGGTGGGGCCCGGAACGTTCTCGACGTTTCAATTATTGCTTCAAGACTCTGATCTTGAATCAGAATCTTGCCGTCAATCATTACTCGTAGTGGCTCGTAGCCGTACAACTGGAACTTCCTGAAAAACTCATGGTCTTTCATTATCGCCCGCTCTGTGACAACCTGCTGCCATTGAGTCACGCCAGTTTCGATCGCCTCAGACCTGGCAATTGGATTATCCTTTGTGAGCAGAACATGCGACTTGAGCCCCACGCTGGGTTCGAATCGAAACCAAAATTCCATTCCCCGGCCGCCCGATGACTCTACCCAATTCGCTGGGATCTGCCGCCGCTGTACGGCATTTTGGATAACCAGTTTTTCGCGTGACGGGCCTGAACCGAGATAATGAATCTCGATGGCGTTCTTGTCAGTCTCGACGTTGTAAAGAGTGACCGAACGAACAGACAGAAGGCACCCGAGGTTGGTCAAGTGGTGTGCATCTGTCGGAAGATAGTTTGAATCAACCATCGTTCTCCATTGCGGCATTGGACGATCTAGCCACATTTGGAACAGATCAGTTGCGTACGCATCACTCAGTGAAATGCCATCCATTCCAGTGAGCCACTTTTCAGCCGCCGTTTTCATCGCGTACGACTTTCCGTTAAGTCGATTTCCGAAGTGAGACAAACGGGGAACGCGGTTCGGATGCCGCTTTGTCGGCTGGGGTAATTATTCCCAGCCTATCCCCGGTTTGATTCTGTCACCTTGCTTGTCACCTTTTGAACGCATCTGAGGCACAGGCTTGAATGAACTGTAATTTTCAAACTGCGTTTTTTCCAGTGGTTGCACTTCGTTTGAACTTTGGTTAGACTGCCTCACGGCATTCGTAAAGCGTAGGTCGAAGGTTCAAGTCCTTTCGGCGGCTTTTCAATAAAGTCAGTGAAACTCAGGGGAGACCGAATCAATTCGGTTTCCCCTGTTGTGTTTGCACAGTCTGCAACCTCGACTGCAGAATTCAGCAACTGCGATAGTTCAATGCGAATCGCCCACATCATTACTCGATTGATCATTGGCGGTGCACAGGAAAATACGCTCTTCAATGTGGATGACCAGCATCATCTGTTCCACGACGAAGTCTGCCTGATTACCGGTCCCGGACTGGGGCCGGAAGGATCGCTTGAACCGAAAGCACGCGCACGCGGCCTTGACCTGCGTGTGCTGCCCGAACTTCGACGCAGCCTGAACCCGCTGCAGGACTGGAGTTGTCTCCGAGCTATCCGTCGCGCTTTTGCCGACTTTGCGCCTCAGCTTGTCCATACACACAGTTCAAAGGCAGGCATTCTGGGTCGTCTGGCGGCGCATCAGTTGGGGATTCCGGCCGTGCATACGATTCACGGTGCCTCGTTTCATTACGGTCAGAATCTGCTCGCGAAAACTGCTTACAAGTGGGCTGAAAGGCGAGCGGCACGCTGGTGTCAGCATTACATCAGTGTGTGCGATGCAATGACGAATCAGTATGTTCAGGCCGGGATCGCGCGACGTGAAAAGTTTACGACCGTCTACAGCGGGATGGATGTGGATCATTTTCTGACGCCGCGCCGCGACCCTGCAACTCTGCGGCGGGAACTCGAGCTGTCGCCCACGGACATCGTGCTGGGCAAGGTTGCCAGGTTGTTTCACCTCAAAGGGCACGAGTATCTGATTGAAGCCGCACCGCAGGTCGTGGAGGCCGTTCCGAATGTGCGGTTCCTGCTGGTCGGCGACGGAATCCTGAAGGCCGAGTTTCAGTCTCGCATCGCCGAACTTGGGCTGACGAAGCACTTCGTCTTCGCGGGTCTGGTCGCTCCGGAAGCCGTCGGCGATTATTTGCACGCGATGGATGTGGTCGTCCATACGAGCGTCTGGGAAGGGCTTGCTCGAGTGCTTCCGCAGGGATCGATCGCCGGTAAGCCTGTGATCAGCTTTGCGATTGACGGGGCTCCGGAAGTCTGTGTCCCCGAGGAAACCGGACTGCTCGTGGAACCGCGTAACATTCCGCAGCTTGCGGAGGCGATGATTCGGCTGGCTCAGGATGCGGCACTTCGTCAGCGACTGGGGGCGACGGGGAAGGAACGATTTACCGAGCAGTTTCGGCATCAGAATATGACGCGGCAAATCCGCGAAGTGTATGCGCGAGTGCTGGCGGATTCAGATGCCCGCCGCTGATCCGTGGACAGACTCATTACCGGTTCGAGCGCAGCAATACATAGCCCACCGCAACGCACAGGACGAGCATGATGCAATAATCGTGCGGCGACATCGTGTGGTATTTGTGGATTGTCAGATTCTTGATCTGCCACAACCACGTTTCAAATGCGCTTACCATGACCGTCTCTCAGTGCAGCGTGCGGCTTCAAATCGTTGCTGATGAAATTACGTCAGCGCAGTGTGCCCCACACTGGAGTCTTGGTCAGGAAATGAATCGCTGGCGGAGATTTTCGCCGCGTCGCACTTACTGAGGCCGTCAGTTGGCGATTGGATGGATTCTGACGGTTGTGCCTGCTTCATCGAATCGCTTCGGAAGTCCATCGAATACTCGGCCGATGACTGCTGCATCGCGATATCCTGCGGCTGCAAGTCTCGCCATGACGTGGTGCGCTCGATCTGCATCGACGCCCAGCAATAAACCGCCGGAGGTTTGCGGATCGTACATGGCCTCCAGCTTCAGCAGAGGTGACAGCAGTGTCGCCTGCTCATTTGCTGTGTCACCTGCTGAACCCGGTCGCCGCGAATCGCTTTTCAGGCGTTCGCCGATGACTGCGAAATCCTGCACCGCAGCCTTGTTTTCGTCATACAACGAACTGTGTATTCCGCTCAGGATCTGCCGTGCTGCGCCATAGATCAGCGGCAGGGATTCAACATCCACGTCCACAGAGACCGCTGATTGCTGACACATTTCCAGCAGATGACCGGACAGTCCGAATCCGGTGATGTCCGTAGCAGCCGTAACGCCTTCTTCAATCGCGATGTCGCATGCCTGTCGATTGGACTGCAGCATCATGTCAATCGCCGCCGACATTGCACGGGATTCCGCAAGACCCAATTCGTTCGCCGCCAGGATCACTCCCGTGCCGAGCGACTTGGTCAAAATGAGCTGCTGACCGGGACGCAGATTGGCTTTGCTCAGCGGCAATCGATCTGTTGCACTGCCGTGCGTTCGTCCAAGAACTGTGAACCCGACTGAAAGCTCGTCGCCATTCGTCGTATGCCCGCCGACCAGTACGGCGTTCGCTGCCGTGAATTCCCGCACGGCACCGCTCAGGACGTGATGCAGTATTTCTGACTGACGATCAAGACTTCCCTCCGGCAGCGTGACCATTGCCACAGCCGATGTCGGCTGCACACCGCTGGCCCACAGATCACTCAGCGCATGGATCGCGGCAATGCGACCGGTAAGCCACGGGTCATCCGTAAACGCCGGAAAGAAATCGACCGACACTGCGTTCGCACCGGCCGCATCCGGCAATATCGCGGTATCGTCGCTCTGCAGAAATCCCTGGTGCGCAGACGGCCATTCCGCACGAAGTCGCTGCAGCACGCGTTGCAGCACACGCGCACTTG
>JAYTAK010000897.1:0-3184 GCA_043737515.1 Candidatus Kuenenia sp.
ATGGGCAGGAATATGAAAGCGGAGGTGTGGCTGGCATTCCGCCGATTGATGGAGTCGGGCGAAATCGGCGTTTTTGCACGCTTTTCCAACCATTCACCACAGGAATTGGTGTTTTGGCGGTAAGTGGTCAACCAAGCCCTCTACAGCCCTCTATAAGAACCATAAGCAACGGCTTCAATTCGATGCCCTGACTTATGCGGACTCAGGATAGCGGCAGCGTATGAACCGACATTCGCTCATCAACCTGGCTCATTTTCAAACACGCATCTGGCCGTGCCCGATCGCCGTCCGCGCCGTGATCGAAAAGTCGATGCATTCCAAAGAACACCAACCACGTTTTGGTACGATTTGCCCTTCGCCCGCCGCTGTTCGGTCACGCACTCTTGTTCCCAATGAACGGCGGATTCCCAACGATATAACCCGATCCTGGCCATTCGGCTTTCCGTGGATTTATGTATCGCAGTTCTTGAACGCGCGCGGTGTCATCTGGCACTTCCTCATCGGTGACATGGTGACGCTTTGTCGTCCTGCCATCCCAGCGCGTCACCGGTTTTCCGTCGTCATCAAACACCGGCTCAATACTGTCCCAGGCAAGCACGGCGTCGCGGCATTCAATGTTGTCGAATTTCCGGATGATGGGTTCGGCAATCGATTCTTTTCCCAGTGCTTTGATGTGCCACTGAAGGTAACCAATCCACAACACCAGATCAGCAATCGCAGCGGCTCTTGCGTTGATTTCAATGCCGAGGAACTGATGCGGGTCGATCGTCGCCAGAATTGTTCCCGAATCTCCAAAATCTCGCATCGCACGGATAACTTCTGCCTCCAACTTCTTCATCAGTTCGAGCGAAACATACAGAAAGTTGCCGGAACCACAGGCCGGGTCAAGCACTCGAACATCACAGAGATTCTGGTGAAAGTCACGAACGGCTTTTCTTGCTTCGTCCCGCTTCCTTGTCGCTGTCTTTTGCGCATCGAACCGTTTCTGGTCGCTCTTATGGTCGGCTGCCAGTTCGACTTCTCGAGCCGCTTCCGCAAACAACTGGGCTGCTGTCGCGTAGACGTCGTCCCATTCGTCGCGGAGCGGTTCCATGATCTGGGAATCACCAGCCGTTCGACGTAGGCTCTCGGCGTGTAGTGGGCTCCCAATTTGTGCCGTTCGACGGAATCGAGGGCACGTTCCAGTAACGTGCCAAAGATCGTCGGCTCCACGTCCGCCCAGTTGCATCTGGCAGCTTCGAGCAACAGTTCCAACTGGTCGCGATTAAATGGCAAGACAGTCGAATCGGCAAACAGCCCACCGTTGAACTCCAGTAATTCTTGCCGGAACCGCTGAAGTCCGTATAGACGTCACAGCAATAGCCGATGTCACAGACGATCAGAAATGGTGGCCATTCGGGAAGAGCTTCGGCGTAGCGCTTGGCTTGCTTGTACGCCGCCCCCTTCACCTGGGCCAATTGTGCAGTGCCTCGCGGGGCGGTGCCTCTGCGTTGCCGTCGCTGTCCTTCCGTGGTGCCCGGACTCCGCCGATGATGGCAATGCTCTTCCCCAAATTTTCCCCGGTAGTGTCGCGGATATGGGTTCGCCTTTTCGGAGTCGTCGATGATTTCCCGAGCACCGCGAGTGCTTCTTCGATCGTCGCGCGATGCAACGCCAGTACGGCGTCGATCTTTCCCTCGGCATCCCGTTGATACCCGCCCGCCAGCGTGATCGCAATCGGTAACTTCAGCTCGTGGCATGTTTTGAGCACGAATCGATCTCGCTCACGCATTTCGTCAGATTCCATCCAGCCGCCTAATGGGTCGAGGACGTGAACATCTCCGCCCGCCTGAAAAAGAATCAGCTCAACGCCGTCTGATTTCATGGTGGCGAGTGCCTGACTCAGTTCCTTCAGCAGCACATCTTGACTAAACGTTCCACGATCAAAGACTCCGCCGAACGTCCAGTGTTTTACATGGTCGTCCAGGTCCAATTGGTCAATAATGTCGTCGGTGCCGTCGCCGTAATGAGCGTCGCAGTCGATGATACCAACTTTCTTCAACAGCCCTTCGGACCTCAGTTTCTCAGCCGCTACAACCAGCCCATTGAATGTGCAGAATCCGCCGTTGCTGTCGAAGTGCGCGTGGTGGAAGCCGCTGCTGGGCGAAACAGCAATGCCGTCAATCAGCGCCTGACGGCTGGCAGCCAGCATCGATCCACATGTCCACAGACAGGCATTCGTGACTTCTGGTAGCTTGTTCCCGTGTCCATTCGACAGACGTCCCTCAAGAACGCTTTCTACGTATTGCCGGTCATGTGCCAGGCAAAGATCAACCTCCGTGACTGGTTCGAAGTCGCAAACCTCAATTGCCAGACCATGCGCCTTCCAGTCTGCCACGACCGCCGCAGGCTTACTGCCAGATGGCGAGTATCCACCGGAATCAACGCTCATCTTCGGATTAAAGAACACCTTCATGTGCCACCAATTCACCTTCTGTGTTGCTTGAGTCTGTTACCAACCGCGTTCCTGCTTTTTTGCTTTCGCTTCCGCTACTCTCTGATCTCTCTTGGCCTGCTCTTCCGCCATTCTCTGCTGCTTTTTCGCTTGTGCTTCAGCAGATCTCTTCTGTGAAGCAGCAAGAATCTTGTCGATCCTGTCTTGCTTCTCTTTGGCGGCTCGCTCAAGAATCGCGGCGATCGTGTCCAATGGCTTTCCGGCTTTAATCCAGTCAATAGAACACTGCTTTTGGTCGATGTCCACGTGATTTACCTCAGACAAGATTTTGAAAGGATTTGACTAATATACTTCGGCATACTGTTTATGTTCCTTGCAGCTTGTGCTTCTACCTGCGCGATCCCGCTCCGTCCAGCAGCAAGGCATCTACGGAGTTCAGAATCCGGTTCAGAATCCGTACCTCTCGATCAATCGATCCACCTGATCCGAACCGAACACGCCATCTGGCCCCGACGACGCGATATCGGTGAATGGCGAAGCATAGAGTTGCGCCGGGTCCAGGAGACCGTGTTCCGTCAGGTGATCGATGATCATATTCAGAAACTCAATCTGACTTCCTGACAGATTCGTTCCGGTCAGAAACTGGGAAAACGCTTGCTTCGCCGCGTCGCGATCCAGCCCCACCAGAGACCGCAGAAACAGACCAGGCCCGTCGGCCTCTTCGGTCGCACGCTGAAGATCCTCCTGCTG
>JAYTAK010000898.1:0-3182 GCA_043737515.1 Candidatus Kuenenia sp.
GAACGGCGATGCGCTTGGTCCGGCCTACAGGCTAGCCTCGATTGCGCTCTATCGGAAGTTTCTTGTCTTCGGGTCGATCTGCTCCAGCATCGCGCTCACATCATCCAGTCGCTCGCAGACCACATGGATGACATCGCCTTCCCGCTGCAGGCGACCTGTGGCCATCATGACCGTGGCAAAGCGAGCTGTCTGTCGAAAATTCTGCCACACCGACGGAAACACCACCAGATTCGCGACGCCGGTTTCGTCTTCCAGCGTCACAAACGTGATTCCGTTTGCCGTTGACGGTCGCTGACGCATCAGCACAAGCCCCGCCACTTTGACTCGCCGATCCGGCGTCAACTCCGCAAGCTGTTCCGCCGTGACGGCTCGTAGCTGAATTAACTGCTCCCTGAGAAAGCTGACCGGATGTTTTCGCAGCGTCAGACCTGCAGACGAATAGTCTTCAACGACCTGATCCTGAGCCGACATTTCAGGCAACTCAGGTACTGGATCGTCAGACGCTGCAGCCTCGGTCGCCTCAAACAGCGGCGATTGTTCTCGGACGGGCAACGATTTCCAATACGCCTCACGCCGTTCCATCTTCAGCGACGCAAACGCATCGGCTCGCGACAGAAGTTGCAAGGTGGCACGATTGAGCTGCGTCCGCTGCGCGAATTCTTCAAACGACCGAAACCCTCCGCCGCGTTGCCGCACGGTTTCAATCTTCCGTCCGTGTTCTTCTGAGAAACCTCGCAACAGTCGAAAACCCAGCCGCAGTGCGAAGCGTTCATCATCATGTCGAAATCGTCCCAAGGCAGGATCGCCACTGATCCGTTCCAGCGTGCAGTCCCAGTCGCTGTGACTGACATCCGCCGGCAGGATAACCACGCCGTGCTCTCTCGCATCGCGCACCAACTGCGCCGGGGCGTAGAATCCCATGGGCTGGCTATTGATCAACGCTGCCGCAAATACAGCCGGGTGATAGCGTTTGAGCCACGCGGAAACATACACGAGCAACGCAAAACTCGCGGCGTGCGATTCCGGAAACCCATATTCACCAAAGCCGCTGATCTGCTTGAAAAGACGCTCCGCAAATTCAGCGTCGTAGCCGCGATCTTTCATTCCGTTCACGAGCTTTTCATGGAATTTCGCAATGACTCCCGTCTTGCGCCAGGCACCCATCGCGCGACGAAGTTGATCGGCTTCGCCCGGTGTAAAGCCAGCGGCCACGATCGCCAGTCGCATGGCCTGCTCCTGAAAAATGGGAACTCCCAGCGTCTTGTGCAGGACCGCCCGCACGGCCTGATTTGGATAGTCAACCGGTTCCTCACCGGCACGGCGGCGCAGATACGGATGCACCATATCGCCCTGAATCGGTCCAGGACGCACGATGGCAACTTCAATCACCAGATCGTAAAAGCAATGCGGCTTCAGACGAGGCAACATGCTCATCTGAGCGCGGCTTTCAATCTGGAACACACCAATCGTATCTGCCGCACTGATCATGTCGTACACCGCAGGATCTTCTGACGGCACGTTCGCCAGCGTCAGACTTCTGCCGTGATGTGTCTCAACCAGATCGAACGCACGGCGAATGCAACTGAGCATCCCCAGCGACAGGCAATCAACCTTTAACAGCCCAAGCGCATCCAGATCATCTTTGTCCCATTGAATCACCGTGCGACCGGGCATGGCCGCATTTTCGATCGGCACGAGTTCGCTCAACAATCCCCGCGACATCACCATGCCGCCGGAATGCTGCGACAAATGCCGGGGAAAAGTCAGCAGTGAATTGAGCAGTTCCAGCATCCGTCGTCCAAGCAACGAATCCGGATCAATGCCGCCTTCCCGCATGCGCTCCGGAAACTGCTCCGCGTGATCCACATGCTCCATCTGATTGGCGAGTTTATCAATACGATCACTGGATAACGCAAGAGCGCGCCCGATATCCCGAATCGCCGATCGTGGTCGATAGGTGATCACAGCCCCTGTCATTCCCGCTCGATCACGTCCGTAGCGTTCAAACAGATACTGCAGCACTTCTTCGCGGCGTTCGTGCTCGAAATCGATGTCGATGTCCGGCGCTTCATTGCGTTCGCGACTGATAAAGCGTTCGAAGAGAACATCGATGCGGCTGGGATCCACCGACGTCACGCCCAGACAATAGCAGACGACCGAATTCGCGGCCGATCCTCGCCCCTGGCACAGGATCTTTCGTTCTCGGGCGAAGCGCACAAGGTCGTAAACCGTCAGGAAATACGCTTCGTAATGCAGTTCTTCGATCAGCGTCAGTTCATGCCTGATCAGATCACCGACCTTCGTCGGGACGCCGTCCGGATATCGCAGCTTCGCGCCACGTCTTGTCAGGTTCGTGAGATGCTGAATCGGCGTCACATCCTGCGGAACCAGTTCTTCTGGGTACTCGTACCGCAGTTCGTCGAGAGAAAACGTGCAGCGATCGGCAACTTCGGCAGAGCGCGCGATGATGCTGACATCGCCCGCGAACAGTCGCAGCAACTGAGCACCGGATTTCAGGTGCCGTTCGCCATTGGGAAACAGTTCATGCCCCAGGGACTGCAAACTCGTCGCATGACGAATGGCCGTCACGACATCGTGCAGCGCGCGACGTCGGGAGTCGTGATAATGCACATCGTTGGCGGCGACGATCGGGATACTGAGCTGACTGCATGTCGCCTGCCAGCGCCGCAGGTTGTCGTGATCGTGCGGGCCACAGTGCAGCTCAGCCAGTCCATAGCAGCGATCGCCGAAACAGTTTTTCAGAGTCTGCAGTTGCGGCACCGTCACGTCGGTCGCCATGCCGGGGACGTAGCGGCGTTCAAACCGGCAGCGTGATTCTTCGCTGAGCGGCACACAGCAAAGCAGACGGTCGGCATGTTCCAGAATATCGGCCACCATCAACCGACACTCGCCCTTGGGAGCCCGCCGCCTTCCCACGGTAATTAGTCGCGACAATCGGCCGTATGCGTCACGATCGGTCGCCAGTAAAACCACCGACGGGCCGTCATCCGGCACAATCTCAGCCCCGATTAACAGCTTCAAACCGGCTTCCTTGGCAGCCACATGCGCCCGCACAACACCTGCCAAAGAATTGCGATCGGTGACAGCAATTGCTTTCAGCCCCAATGCCACGGCCCGGGCTGCCAGTTCATCCGCATGAGAAGCTCCTTCCAGAAACGAAT
>JAYTAK010000899.1:0-3181 GCA_043737515.1 Candidatus Kuenenia sp.
GGGGTGCTGGCGGCTCGTCTGGAGAGCCAAGAGGGGATTTCAGCCACGATGGGGCTCGTCCCCATCGAGCAATGATCATCACCAGAAAAGAAATCCGGAAGGCGTCAATTGGGTTGCAGGCGAAACCGCGCCAAGGTGCCGATTGGCGTGGCGACAAACGCCGATTCCGTACAATTCTCATGCATTGAATGGATTGTTCGGGTACAACAACTTCTGCGAATCGCTCTAATGCCAAAGGCAAGCCGAGCAATTTGGAGCCTTTCCTGGCAGCATGAAATATGGATGGCGAAGAAGTCAACGAGCCGGTCAATTCTGAAGAACTGTTCGCAGTGGTTTATGAGGAACTGCGCACACTGGCCGCAGCGCGGCTGAAGCGAGAAACGCCTGGTCAGACATTGCAGCCGACGGCGCTGGTTCATGAAGTTTATCTCCGGCTTGTCGCGTCAAAGGAAAAGCAGGAATGGGACTCCATCGGACACTTCTTCGGCGCGGCTTCAGAATCCATGCGAAGGATTCTGGTCGATTACGCGCGACGGAAAAAACGCGGCCCGAAACGATCGGATGGCAGTGAGTTGGCGATCAGGATTGAGGGTCTCGATAACGACCTGAATGCCGAACAACTGCTGAAGCTGGATCATGCCCTTCAGGACTTTGAGAAGGAAGACCCGATCAAAGCCAAACTCGTCGTGCTGCGCTACTTCGGTGGACTGTCGATCGAACAAGCCTGCGAAGCCATGAACATTTCGCGCACGTCCGCCAACCGATATCTGACCTATGCCCGCGCGTGGCTGTATCGCCGCATGACAACGGCAGAATAGGCTCCCAGACGCCGGCCCACCGTTCCCGATTTGCACACATGGTGGGCCGGCGCTCGCGTTGCTCGCTGGTCCCACCCTACGAGAACTCCGCTTCTCAACGTGAGCCCGATTTAGCAATGTGATTTTGTCAGGCCCGAAAATCTTTCCAGATTCCCTGGAGCGCGGCGGGGGTGAGCTACGCATTGACTGCGTGCGAATCTTCGACAGGCTCGCGAGAGGTCGATATCCGCAGTTTGGTTTCCTCAGCAGACGTCTCTGCTGACATGTCAGTTTTGGAGAACAGTGATGCTCAAGTCCCTTCTGAAGACCGTGACACATTCCATTCGAACGCAATGCGGCCTCGACCCCTCAGCCCCGAAACGGCGCAGGAAGCCGCAGCAGAGCCTGCAGACTGACGACCTGGAGCCGCGACTGTTGCTGACAGCCCGAGTCTGGGACGGCGGTGGCGGGCTCGCGGATACCAACTGGACCAATCGGTTCAACTGGCAGGGCGATATCGCCCCGGTCGCGAACGATGATCTGTCGTTTCCGGCGACGGCGACGGCTCGTGTCACTCACAATAACTTTCCTTCCGGTGCATCAAGCAACTTTCGGTCCGTCGCATTTGTTAATGCCGGTTACATAGTCACGGGCAATCCGATCCAACTCACGACGGGAATCTCGACAATCGGAGCCTCGCAGCAGCTCGATGCTGGCATTCAGTTTGTCGGTACAGCGACTCACAACATTGTCGTGGGAAGCGGCTTTGAATTGACACTGAACAGGGCGGTCACGGGAACTGGTTCGATCGTGAAACAGAGTTTCGGGCGACTGGTTCTGGCCGGGACCAATACATTCTCAGGACAATTTACCGTGCATGACGGCGTCGTTCAGTTGGCGAATTCCAGTGCTTTGGGTTCGGCATCCGGTCAGACGGTCGTTGATGACGGAGCGGCAATCGAGCTGGTGGAGTTCATTGGATTCGCAGAAGAATTCCCGCGTACTCTGCAGATTGCTGAGCCGCTCGTCCTGGCTGGCGGCGGCATTGCGAACACCGGGGCTCTGCGCAACGTGAGCGGTGCGAATCGCTGGACAGGAACGATCAGGCTCGGCGATGGCTCGTTCGCAGTTGGCGTGGGTCATGAAATTATTGCCGTCGATGCCCCTGGCGGCGAATTCACACCGGATGAACTCACGATCACCGGGACGGTCAGCAGCAACTTCTCAGCCGGTCTTCGCAAGATCGGAACCGGACGGCTGATTCTATCCGGCGCGAACACCTATTTCGGAGACACCCTGATCCAGGAAGGCGTCGTACACATCAAGAACTCGTCCGCACTGGGTTCGCCAACCGGGCCGACAATCGTTTCGGCCGGTGCGGGGCTTGAGTTGACTAACATTGACCTGGGTGGCGGAGAAGTTGTTGATCTGAATGTCACCGAACCGCTGCAGTTGTCCGGGACCGGCTTTGGGAACGGCGGAGCCCTGAGAAATGTGCAGGGCAACAACACATGGAGCGGGTCCGTCACTCTGTCGGCTGCCAGTACCGTCGCCGTTGATCGATCTGGTGATCGGTTGACTGTCTCGGGCCTGATCAGCGGCGGTATCGCCCGCAGTCTGAGCCTGACAAAAGCGGGTCCCGGCGAAATGCTGCTGACGCAGAACAACTCGTACTCCGGCATCACGACCGTCAACAGCGGCATTCTGACAGTCAATGGAAGCCAGCAGTTCAGTCCGATCACTGTCACCGGCGGAGTTCTGCAGGGCACTGGAACGGTGGGTGCTGTCACGGTTCAGAACTCGGGCGCGATCAGTCCCGGAGGCACTACCATCGGGACGATGAATATTCTGGGAGATCTGCTGATGCTGCAGGGGCAGATCCGGATTACTGCCAACGCGAATTCCTTCGACAGGATGGTCGTCACGGGCCGCGTGAATCTGGGAACCTCACCATTCATCATCTCAGGACCGGCAACCGGTTTGACGCGGCTCGACGTCATCCAGAACGATTTGACCGATGCCGTGGGAGGCAGTACGAACGGGATCAATATGACTTCGTCCGCTGGCCAGGTGTTCAAAATCAACTACACCGGCGGAACCGGCAACGATGTCCAGTTGATCCGTCAGAACGTCGCACCGATGTTCACGAACCGACTGGTCACGCCGGAGATCACAGAAGGTGACAGCGTCGTTGTGTCCGGCACGATTGTCGAACCGGATCCTCGTGACGTGTTTTTCATGAACATCGACTGGGGTGATGGCCAGACCACACATCGCCGCATCGCTCCAGGTACGCCGCGGGACATCACTCTGGCTCATAAGTACGTCGAAGACGGCGCGTACGCCATTCATCTGACGTGGACGGACCAGTCGAGGCAGGGGAA
>JAYTAK010000900.1:0-7253 GCA_043737515.1 Candidatus Kuenenia sp.
GACTGTTGGTGATCGCAGGATTGGTTAGCGAATGCAGTTCCGGCGTTTATCGCGTTTGTTTGGTCCGGCCTACGTTGTCGGTGAATAATCCGGGTTAAATCAACAGTCCCTCAGTCTTGGCCGCGCAGAGTATCGTAGACCTCGCTGACGCTTCGGGTTGATGATAAATTCGACCGCGTGGAAATTCCCATTCGGCGCCTGATTGAGAAATTTGAGCAGATTGGGGAATTCGGGTTGCCAATCGCGTTCAAACGTTATAGCCTCCGCAAAACTGCTGGGTTGTACACCCCTCCCAATTCCCATAGTCCATTTGATCTCGGAGAAGACTCATGAAACAGATGTTTGCCGCAATGATGATGCTCGGATTGGCGTTTTTCACGTCATCCAACAATGCCGAAGCGGGTCACCGCCGTTCCAACTGCGAGCCGATCGCATGCTGCGCTCCAGCTCCAACCTGCTGCCCGGAACCAGTCTGCTGCGCTCCGGCGCCAACATGCTGCCCAGAGCCAGTCTGCTGTGCTCCAGCCCCGACTTGCTGCCCACAACCGACCTGCTGTGCTCCAGAACCATGCTGCGAACCAGCTTGCTGCCAGAAGACAAAGTGTCGTCGCGTACGTGTACCACGTCAGCGATGCTGCGCGACCAGCCATAGTTGCTGCAACTGAACCGAACTGTCAGGACATTTGTTCTGGCATGGAATTCCGTCCCGGTCGTGATGTTGCGGGACAATCTTTGCTTTGAGCAATTCAGCAGGTTTCATCGACCCGAACATGATCAAATCGTGTTCGGGTTTTTTCGTTGACTGGTTCACATGCTGCTGAGGTTCTTACTGCTGCCAGTAGTTTCGGTCGAGCGTGCGATAATTGATGGCTTCGCTCAAATGCACGGAACTGATGGCATCGCATTCTTCCAGGTCGGCGATCGTGCGACTGACTCTGAGAATTTTGTCATGAGCGCGGGCTGACAGGCCCATTTCTTCCATCGCGTGCTGCAGCAGACTTTCGGCATCCGGCTGCAGCTTGCAGTGCTTGCGGATCTGAGGTGGTTTCATCTTGCCGTTGACGCGAGTGGATTCGCCCTGAAATCTGGCAGACTGTCGCTTTCGCGCGGTGACGACTGCGTTTCGCATGGTTTCGCTGGACGTGCCTTCGGTCGTATCTGCCAGTTCCCGAAAGGGCACGGGGGGCACTTCGATATGAATGTCAATGCGGTCCAGCAAAGGCCCGCTGATCCGACTCAGGTAGCGTTCGATCTGCAGTGACGTGCAGTTGCAACTGCGTTTCGGATCACCGCGAAATCCGCACGGACAGGGATTCATCGCCGCGACCAGCATCACACTCGCAGGAAACGTCACGCTGCCCATGGCCCGCGAAATGGTCACATGCTGGTCTTCCAGCGGCTGACGCAGAACTTCGAGTGTGCGGCGATTGAATTCAGGCAGTTCATCCAGAAACAGAATGCCGTTGTGTGAGAGACTGATCTCACCCGGCTGCGGAATGCTGCCACCACCGACAAGGCCGGCTTCGCTGATCGTGTGATGCGGCGCTCGAAACGGTCGGCGCAGCAACAGTGGCTGGCCTGGTTCCAACTGTGCGACCGCACTGTAGATCCGCGTCGTTTCCAGACTTTCTTCGGGTTCCAGTTCAGGCAGAATCGTGCAGAGACGCTGCGATAATAATGTCTTGCCGGTACCGGGTGATCCGATCATGAGCAAGTGGTGACTTCCAGCGGCGGCCACCGTGACCGCGCGTTTGGCCATCTCCTGGCCTTTGACATCCACATAGTCGATTTCATAGCCACCGAAGTCACGTCGTGCGTGGTCCCAACTGAAGACAACCGGTTCCAGCGGCAACTGCGCTGTCAGAAAACCAACGGCTTCTGCCAGCGTGCCAACAGCGATCACATCGATGCCTTCCACGACGGCAGCTTCCATCGCGTTCGCGGCTGGCACGACGATATGCGTATGTCCGGAATCGCGTGCGGCGAGCGCCATGGACAGGACACCTTTGACGGCACGCAGGCTTCCGTCCAGAGCCAGTTCACCGATATAAATGGCTTTGCGGCTGAAGTCCTGTTCGGCTTGTCCGTCAGCAGTCAGCAATCCGAGGGCGATGGGCAGATCGAGGGATGCCGCGTCCTTGGGCAGATCTGCCGGCGACAAATTGATGACGACGCGATCATCCGGTCGTCGATAGCCGCTGTTGACCAGCGCGCGTTCGATGCGGTGTACGCTCTCTTTGACCGCCGCTTCGGCGAGTCCGACCAGAATGGTCTTGGGCAGCGCGCCGGGCGAAATATCGACTTCGACTTCGACCAGACGCGCTTCGATGCCGAACAAGGTGTAGGTTGCAAGTCGTGAAAGCATGTCACAATTTCTGCGCGGACGGGTGAAAGCAGCACTGGGCTCCGCAGTGTGACGGCCTTTGCCAGTCCTTGCAATTCAGGCGCAGCGATCTTGTTTCCACAATGTAGAACAGTCGGATTCGTTGCGGTTCGGCACGCAGTGGCGTCCTTACTTCCAGTGCATTGTCAAGTCTTTGTTTTCGGGTGGCCGGGGTTGGAGGGCGATAGCCCGAAACCCCGGGGCTTCCTTCGCTCCGTTCAGTCCAGCCCCGGCCACCCAACCCGAAATCTTTGCTCCGATAATGCACTAGAATTGTTCCGGTGCATTTTGCGATTTCATTTGAGCGGCCGACTCCACCAGCTTTTCCAGGCGAAGCTGCTGAAGATTCAACCATTCCTCTGGTATGTTTTCTGGCAGGATTTCCTGCACGAAGATGTGCATTTCCTCGAAAGCCTTGAAGTCGCTGCGCTGCTCATCAATCGACAGAATCGGCGAGCGGGAGATGCGGCCGACAATCCACGCACTCGTAGCACCGTTGGCTGCAATGCGCGGAAGCGACCTGGATGCCTGCTGGCTGCCGTTGTAGTGGGCTCCCCAGTCGTTGTGAGCAGTTGCAAACATGTTGAGGTCCGAATGAGTGACGGTTTGCGACTGGATCAGATCCCCGATTGCGGTCGTGGACTCGACATGCATGAGGTCTCCAGTGGAGTTGCTAGCGCGCAGTTGGTGGGTGCGAGTTCGCGGGTTATAATAGGTCGGTGTCGATCCCGCTGCGCTCAAATTTACACCGGTGCTGCTGACGACCAGTTGGCAGTCCTTAAGATCAAACGGCAGATGATTGGTTGCGATCAGAGCAAATTTGCCGAGTTGTGTCTCCAATGGCAGGTATTCTGATGCATTGACAAATGCGGATGCATCGGGAGGCTCATACGTCAAGTTGAGTTCCAGGCCAGGGGCTGCCGGATCAAACGCAGTGGCATACGTCTGACGATATCCCCAGGGAGTGATGGGCACCTTGATTTGACAGGCGTCCGGTTCTTCAGACAAGAGATTCGCCTGTAAGGAGAACGCCGGATACCCCGTCCGATTTGATTCGATCGTCTGGTGGTAAAAGTAGCCGCCGGAATTGACTGTTTCAGATTCGATCAGTTGCAGATCGACATGCCTGCCTCGCACCGTGACCTGCGTGTTGCGTCCGCCGGCTGACTGCACGTCAATTTTGGCGACTTGTACGAGACATCCTGGACCAGCCTTTGTCACGGTGACCCATCGCAGATCGCCGGCACTGTTCCGCAGGATTCCGCCAAGCACGACCGCTGCCATACAGGCTGTCAGTACGACAGCTCCCGTGTAGATGCCAATTCGACGACGGTCCAGCCGAAACAGCAACAGCGTGACGACTCCCGACAGCAACGTGTAGACGCCAAACACAATCACCACCAGCATCTGCGTCCGCGCCGCATTTTCACTTTGCCACCAGCTCAGTTTTGTCTCATCCAGCATTGTCATCACGTTGAATCGAGACAATCGTGCGACCGCTTCAGCAATCAGGCGAGGTGCCTTCGTGTCGTCGGCAGAAAACAACGGCCCTGAGTATTCCCGCGCGGAGCCGCTGCCGCAGCGATGCACTGAACACTGCTCGAAGTGGACTGCCGGCTCCATTGTCAGGGGAGTCGACTTCTTCAGGCGATCGATTACCTCCGCAGATTTTTCAGACACGAACACCGTGCCGCCGAGACACATCCACTTTCCGATCGCATCCCACTGCGCATCATTCAGCATGTCCGGTTTGAGAGCCTCGGAAAACACGATCGCCTGAGCGACGGTCAGTGGTCCCGGATGCTGCGGCACTTGCCAGCTCTTGACGGCCAGCGGCTGCACGGCCCGCCCGTGACCTGGCTTAGGAACAAAGCGTGACGATGAACCGTCGGTTGTAGATTCATCGACAGGCCACTGCAGCATGCGATTTCCATCATCGACGAACAGCAGATAGTTGAGATCCTCCGAGAAATCTTTTCCCGTCATGATGGCCAGCTCACGACGCCAGAGCACACGATCGTAGTTTCTGAACGTGGCGACACATTGAATCCAGTCCGGAACGGCCTGAATCGACGAAAATCGCCGGACACTGTTCGGCCCGATGAAAATCTCACCGAGCACCACTCTCCTGTCATTCAACGGATCGGTCAGGATCAACTGTCCTTCGATGACGTCCTCCGAATAGTTTGAAATCAGAAATGAAAACGGAACCGGCGCTGACGTATCAACAGTGCCGTCCCAGCCCGCGACTGCCTGGATATCCAGCCCCGCAAAATCGACCTGCGCTGGATCGCTGCTCGGCGACGGTGATTGAGCCACGGCATGAAATGGAGCGGCAAGGAAAGCGCACAGCACCACCAGCAGTCGCAGGCCGGCTGTTGATTTCGACACAAAAGGTGAGCGGAATGGCGCTAGCCACCGGTGTCTTCGTGTTGTTTTCAGATATTCACCGGTGGCTAACGCTCTGTCAGCAATGGATTGATGGGTGGCCGGGGTTGGAGGGCGCCAGCCCGAAACCCCGAGGCTTCCTTCGCTCCGCTCAGTCCAGCCCCGGCCACCCGATGCATCAAGGCACGACTGACCGAGCGCTAGCGCCGATCCGCTCACTAAATGGAAAGTCCGCAGGTCAGGCACCACGCCGCGAATCACACCAGACAGCAACTCGCCGTGATCGTGCTTTTCGCGTTGCTGCATGCTCTCTGCAAAAGAGTTTTTCATCGATCCCCCTTCGCAGACGGCGTGCGGTATTCCAGCCGCAATCGTCGACTCTGACGCCACATGACCAGCACACTGCCGACGATGATCAATCCCTGAACCACATAGAACGGCACCGTCGAGAGGTTCTGCTGGTACATTGGTCCAAGGTCACCATACAGAAACAAGAAGAGAATCATCGGCGACGTCATGGCAAACTGCATGGCGTTTTGCTGGATTGTCGGGTTGCTTCGCCATTCAGGAATTTCGGACGCCACGATACCGACTACCAGCGGGATAATGCAGACTGCCAGGTAGAACACAGCAACCGAAGCGAACGCTGTCGATCTCATCCACAGACCAAGGCAAACTGTTCTTTGAAGCACATAGACTGTCAGGCCTGCGACGGACAGTGCCAGCGTGCCTTCCATGGAAATCCGTGCGTAATCGATCGCACCGCGCTGCAAATCGAATTGTTCCGGAAACACTGTGGAACCGCCGGGAATCGCCACGACCAGCTCGAACCACATCGGGACTCCGATGGTTGTGGCCGTGGACAACAGGAGGAACAACACGAATCCCATGGTGTCCAGTCGCGACACTTCCGGCTTCCAGCCGAAGATCACCGGCAGCCGCTGATACGTCGTGTTCCGAGCGTGCGAGAACAGCAACACGGCCAGCACCAGACCGATCCCGTGAAAGAGATGGCAGATGAAGTGAAACTCATAGACGAACCAATCCCACGGTGAATTCGCAGTCGCCTGGGTCGGGAAGAAACGGACGACGATTGAAATCCAAAAAAAACAGGCGAGCCCTGCCAAAATCAACAGAGACAGCATCGCGGTTCCCCAGCGGACCAGACCTTCGTGCTTTCGAAATGCGTCGCCGCGGTTTTCGTAGAAGAAAGCAATCTCCGACGGACGCTGGATGTGCAGCCGAAATCGGAAACGTCGCTTACGTTTGCTGTCGCCGGTTTTCACGACTTCGCCAAACGTGCTGTTATCGCGAATGATGCCATACAGCGGACCCAGATAAATTGCCGCCAGCGCCACGGCGGACACAGTCAACATCGCGACCGCACTGGCAGCAAACACGCCGAAGAAACTGTAGGGCGAGCCGATCCCTGGAAGATCGACAGCCACGTAAACCGAATGCATCAGAGCAGGGAACGGAGTCACGATAAATGGCTGAAACGGAATCGGCGCGCAGCCCAGCATGCACAGCACGGCGGCACCAGCGATCACGATCAGCATCGCCAGGAATTCATTCACATAAAGCGATATCCACAACATGACCAGAGCCAGCATCATGCAGTACAGCCAGACCAGAAACAGATTCGCCAGGAACACGGGCCACTGAAGTCCGCCGAGCGACAACACCAGCACAAACCACGGCAGCAGGAGAAACAGAATCAAAGCGAGGAACAGGTTCTGTGAGGTGGCTTTGCCGATCAGAAATCGCAGCGGCGTGATTCCGCTGAGCACGATCTGATCGAAGTAACGTCCGATCCGCGGGGCCATGAAGACGGAAATCAGCCGCATCGGGATCAGGCATGTGGCAAACGCCGTGGCACCTCCCAGCAAAATTAGTCCCAGCAGTTGGCCGAATTCAATATTCTCTGTCAACGCCCGAAAGCCTTGGTCATTGGGGCTCAGCATGAGCGGCAGCACGAACATCAGGATTGCCCCGTTCAGCACCAGCGCGGTGGTGCCGATCGTGACGCCGGAGATCAGGTTCGCACGATCGCGGCCGAACGTCGGGCTGTTCTGAAAGAGTCCCAAAAATCTGCGCACGGCGTTCATGTGACTGTTCCCGCTGTCGAACGCATGAAGATTTCCTCCAGATTGGCCTCGTTCTCCGAAAACTGCAGCACTCGAATCTGATGCTGCAGCAACGCCGCCAGAATGTAATTGCTGTTCGGGTTGTCACTGGTGATCACCAGATTCTGATCGCGCGTGTCACAGGTGGCGACGCCGGTCAGCTTGCTTAGAATCTCAGCCGCCCGCGACATGTCCTCCGG
Organism: Candidatus Kuenenia sp.; assembly: GCA_043737515.1. Taxonomy (GTDB): domain Bacteria; phylum Planctomycetota; class Planctomycetia; order Planctomycetales; family Planctomycetaceae; genus SXXK01. The sequence continues at coordinate 7,098 of JAYTAK010000900.1, forward strand.
GGACACTCGCAGCCGGATGCCGCGTTGAGCCGTTCCGCTGTGAGCCCGCAGCGTTGCCAGATCGCCTTCGAGCACCAGTCGCCCGGCTTCCAGAATGCCGATGCGATCGCTGATGTCTTCCAGGTCCGGCAGAATATGCGAACTGATGATGATGGT
>JAYTAK010000901.1:0-3175 GCA_043737515.1 Candidatus Kuenenia sp.
GCGAAACCAGGAAGCTACTCGACCTGTCAATTATGGTGCTGGTGTACGCTTACCCATATCGAACACTGGGTCGATGAGTACAACTTGTCGCAAACGTCCCGTCGGAACTACTTCCGGTCGATAGCGACGTGTCTTCGCTGGGCAGTCAAACAGGGGTACATCGAGAAGAGCCCAATTGCATCGATCGAGATACCATCGTCTGAGCGACGTGAGTAAGCGTACAGCAGCACCATATGGTATTTCGTCGCCTCAGTGTCTGGCGTTTCTTCTGAGCTCTCGATCGCGTTGTTTGCGGTCGGCTCGGTCTCGGCGTTCATCCTGGCGGTAGGTGCGGATCTGATCCGGGTGGTTCACGGCCCAGACGTCGGGACGGAAAGAGTGAAAGTCGGAGCTGCCGGCCAGCAAGGCGTCGAGCACTCCTTTGATGTAGCCCCAGACGTGCAGATCGTTGCGGATCGCGCTGCTGACCAGTGTCATCAAGTCGGCCGTGCGGGCACCCGCGGCCAGGCTTCCAATGAAAAGCCAGTTTTTGCGACCCACGGCCACTTGCTTCATCAATTGTTCGGTCAAATTGTTATCAATGGGCACCAGCGGGTTTGAGACGTAGACCTGCAGCGCGATCCAGTGATTGTTGATGTAGCCTACCGCCTGACTGATCGCTTCTTTCGGCAGGAGCTTCCTCACCAGGGCGCTGTCCAGATATTCGCGCATGCGGAGCCATACGGCAGCGGACTCCTGCTGACGAAGTTGCAGACGTGAGTCCGCATCGAGCCCGCGTGCGCGATCTTCGATGTCGTATAATTCCTGAAACATCGCCAGCAGCACCGACGCCACCTGCGGATGATTGTCCCTTGCTTCAAAGATCTTGCGACGCGCGTGCGCATTGCACGCCGCATGCGTAATGCCATCCTCACTGCGCAGGCTGATGCCCGTGTAGCCGCTGTAACAGTCGGCAATGAGCACTCCTTTGAAGTGGTTGTCGATGAGAAACTGATCAGGACCGTCGCGATGACGGCTGACGGTGAAATCGAAGATGTTGAGCGGCACCGTACTGCCGCGATAGGCCCACATCTTTGCTTTCACATGCTTCTTGTCGTCCCTGACCGCGGCGGACAGTACTTCGTGAATTCGCTGACTGCGCACATTGCCGGGAACGATCTCCGGCAGCACTTTCGGCAGCAGCAGAGTGACTCCCGTATCATCAGTGCCGATGACACTGTCGCTGCGAACTTCGTCAGCGAAGAATTCCACGAGGGGCTGCACCAATTCGGCGGCCGCCGTTTTGATGTTCAGCAGCGTGCTGCGATGAGGCACCCAGCCACTGCCTGCGAAAATGTCCTGTTCGCGGTACAGCGGCAGATGATATCCCAGATTTGCCGTGATGATTTCAGCGGCGACGCTGGTGTCGTAGCGATCGCCTTCGATGAGACCTTCCGGACGTTCGGGCTGAGTGACTTTGCACTGCGGCTGATTCGGACAGGCGTACTTGGCAAACCTGGTGACTCGGATTTCCAGCTTCGACGGGATGTAGACCAGCGACTCGCGGACATCAAAGCCGATCAGCGTTTTCTCGCCGTGAGCGCTGCAGTGCTTCTCGCTGTCAGGCACGTCAACAAGCGTTTCGATCCGCGGCAGATTGGCAGGAAGAGATTCATCACGTTTTTTCTTTGGCTTCTTCGGCGGAGCAGCGGCACCAGTCGCCTGTGTCTCTGAAGTCGCAGTCGCGACAGCCGCTTCATCGGCGAGCTGCTTGTCATCGACGGCCTGCTGCAGACCATCGGCCGCGTCGGTCACTTCCGGACCACCACCGAAGTCGATCTTCAGCTGTTGCGGACTTTCAAGATAGCGTTCACTGCGACGACCAAAAAACAACTGGATGAGCCGATTGATTTCCAGCTGTTGAGCCGCGAGCTTCTCTGCCTGTTTGCGGATCGTGGTGGACTGTTCGCTGAGCAGTGCGTCTTTCTGTTCGAGCAGTGTGATCTGCTGCTGCAGCAATGCCGCCTTCTCAGACAGCAGCGAGCGCTGGCGTGCTTCTTCCGCCTGCAGCGTCGCGTGTTTCTGTTCGAGAAGTTCAAGTTTCTTCATGGCGGGCCAGGATATTTATCTCTGGCCAAAGAACCAGGTCAGTCTCGATGTTTTTTCCAAAATGGAAACAGGTTTCTGCTGACCATCACCTGTCCGCAGAAACCTGTCTGAGAAATCGTCTGAGTTGCATTCGCTGATTTCAGATTGTGATGAACTCAGCTGACCCGACCGGCCATGAATCCCTCTGCCGCGAACCGCTTGCGGCGTTTCACCAGTTGCAGCGAAACTCCCGACAGCAGCATACTCAGCTCTGTCGCATCCATCGCTACGACCAACTCACCATTCCGACTCGTGATCGTCTCGAAGGTTCCGGATTCCAATCGCTTGTACCAAAGCGCATAGCCTCCTGCCTCCCAATACAAAATCTTGATCCGGTCGCGGCGACGATTGATGAACAGGAACAAACTGCCATCATTCGGCTCACGCGAGAACTCACTGCGGACAAGTCCGGACAAACCGTCGAAACTCTTTCTCATGTCCGTGGCGGACGTGCACAGATAGATCGCCACTTTGGAGGGTATCGCAATCATCGCTCGCCTCCGGGCAGGCAGGCCACACACTTCACCACCTGAGTCACCAGCGCCTGATCGGCTGCCGGCAGTTCGAATCGAACACCATTCGGCAGGATCATCACAACCGATGCGGCATTGTGACCACCGGCGGGAACGCTCGAAACGACCGGCAGAAACGTAGACTGCCACCGACGCTCAGGACTGAGCAAAGATATCAACGGCCGTTGATTCGTGACGGCTCCCGAATTCGCCCCGAGCTTCTTCCGCCACACATAAAACGCCGCCTGCGAGACCCTCTCAGATCTGCAGAACTCCAGCACCGTCAGCCCGGACGAATCAAATCGACCAAGCCTCTGCCGCCATTGATCCCACAACACGACATCGATCGAACGAGCCATCGCTTTGGTCCCCACGAAAATGGAATCGCGAAACCAGGAAGCTACTCGACCTGTCAATTATGGTGCTGGTGTACGCTTACGTTTGCTCGTGGATGGACCCGGGGCGATGCCTTCAAGGCCCATTCGTCGCAAGCAAAGGCCCGCCGCCGACGTATAAGGAGGATGAAGGCCGGGCCT
>JAYTAK010000902.1:0-7243 GCA_043737515.1 Candidatus Kuenenia sp.
GCTCCTTCTCGGACGACGGTTGCCAGAGTATGTTCATCCGGATCCGAAGATCGAAGCTGCTTCAGATCCGGCGTCGTCGCACGAGGAAATCGATCGTTGGTAAAAATCGTCCCGGCGCTGATCATCACGCCGTCTTCGATCGTCACGCCGTTGCAGATGTAGACGTTCGAGTTGATCTTGACGCGGTTACCGATCCTCACGTCGTAGGCAATCATCGACTTGCCGCCGACGAGACACTCTTCCCCCAGGACCGCGTCGTGCCGAACATGTGCGCTGTCCCAGACTGACGTGCCTTCGCCCAGTTGCACGTTGGATTCGATGATTGCCGTAGGATGAATGCTAGCCATGGGAAATAGTGTTCAGTTTTCAGTTTTCAGAAACGCCTAGGCGCAGGGACGAAGAGGTGTGAGTTTTCAGTGAACTGTTTTCCTGACTGAAAACTGAACACTGAAAACTCTGCCTCTTACTTTCCAACAACCTGTGTACTTCCCACCTTGCGACGAAATTGTGCTGCAGGAGCCACGGTGTGCCACTGCTCTGTCTGCAGCGCGGCGTACGCAGTTTCAATGACACGCACGGAGGCGATGGCATCGGCCGGCGTGATGATCAGTTCTTCCGTGCCGCAGATTGCTCCGCCGAAGTTTCTGATCTGATTCCCGAACGCGGCGACTTTGTCATAGCCATTACCAAAAACCGTCCAGTCTTTCTGATCGGCCAGCTTGTATTTGGATTCTTTCCAGCCGACTGACAATGTTCCCTTCGATCCGTACAGGCTGATAAAGTCCGCGCGGACTTTATTCAGGCTCCAGGACAGATCGATATTTCCCATGGCACCGCTTTCGGTACGGGCGAAGAGCAGCACCGTGTCTTCCACAGGCAGATTCTGAATGCGGCGGCCTTCCACAACCTGCAGTTCGGTGATATTGCCGAGCAGATAACGCAGGATATCGACCGAGTGCGTTCCATTGTCGATCAACACGCCGCCGCCGCTGATGGCGGGCTGGCTGTTCCAGCGTTTGGACATGTCGCAGAATCCCGCAAACGTGTTTTCGTACAGGATGATGTCGCCGAGTATTCCTGAATCAACGATTTCCCGCGCCTTCTGCACGTCGGCCACGAAGCGGAATTTTGAGCCCATTGAGAAGACCACATGGCAGCGTTCAGCCGTCTCCGCCATACGGATCGCTTCTTCGGTGCTGATCGCCAGCGGCTTTTCACACAGCACATGGACGCCCTGTTCCATCAGCCGAGTACAGACGTCCGGATGCGTCGATGGTGGTGTGCAGACGATCGCCGCTGTGGGCTTCAGGTCTTCGACCATTCTGTCGACGTTGTCATAGGCCGGGACATGAACCACCGCAGCGACTTCGCGGGCCGATTCCATCCGAATATCCGCCACGCCAACGAGGTTATATGGCAACCCCTGGACAAAAGCCTGTGCATAAGACCGTGAGATGCCACCGGCACCGACGATGACAAAAGTTGGTTCGATTCGATTGATCACAGATGGCCTCCAATTGTTTTAGAAAAAGCTTTGAACAAAACCCAAAGTGACCGATGAAGTCCCCTCGACGTTCACCGGTCATTGGCGGTTTTCAGTTCTCAGTTTTCAGTTTGAAATTTGAAATTTGAAATCCGCATGCGTGCTTACACATTGACCTTCGTCGTCAGTGACTTCACAGCGTGGCGAATATTTGTGGACAGATACTCAATGTGCTCGTCCGTGTATTTCTCATTCCATGGCAGCACGAGTACATGTTCCAGTGCGTTCCAGGTGCCCATGAAGTGGCAACGGCTGTAGTCAGTCGCTTCGGGGCGAGCCAGTGTGAACGGCCAGCGGCTGGTGCCGAATGTCACTTGATTCTTGATCACCCGACATTCGAACGCAGGCTTCTGAATGTAGCGCGGGGCACACAGAATTCCGGAGTCCTTCAGAACCGCCCCCAGAGCCACCGTGCCGCCAGGAATGACGTTTTCGTCAACTCGCAGACAGTATTTCCAGAACGTATGCACGCTGTTCGGTGTGATGACCGGCGTCTCAATTCCTGCGACGCCGCTCAAGGCCGTCGTCAGTGCTGCTGCCGTGCGGACGCGCGATTCGACCACCGCGTCCAGCTTGTGCAACTGAGCCACCGCGACCGCGCCGAGCAGTTCGCTCATGCGGTAGTTTGGAGCCACGAAGTAGTGATCCGCGTTCTGGTCGCCGTAGCCCCAGGCCTTGTTGATGAACAGGAAGATACGGCGGGCGAGAGCTTCGTCATTCGTGGTCACGATGCCGCCTTCGCCGGTGGTAATGTGTTTGCCTTGTTGCAGACTGAAGCAACCGATCGCTCCGATTGTGCCGACGTACTGATCGTGATAAGTCGTGAGATACGCCTGAGCACAGTCTTCGATGACTGGAATCCCGTGACGGTTCGCGAGTTCCATGATCGGCCCCATATCGCAGGGATTGCCGAACAGGTGCGTCACGATAATGGCTTTGGTTTTCGGGCTGATGCACTTTGCGATCGTATCGGCCGTGACGTTGTACGTGTGCGGATCTACGTCACAGAAGACCGGAATCGCGCCCTGATAGATGATCGGTGTGAGTGCTCCCATGTCGGTGATCGGTGTGGTAATGATTTCGTCGCCGGGTTCAGGATTCAGAGCCGCGACAGCACAATGAACTGCGGCGGTTCCGCTGGAACAGGCGTAGCCGAATTTTGCACCGATCTTGGCGGCGAATGACGTTTCCAGTTGTTTGACGAAGTTGCCTTTGGTGCTGGTCAGCGTGCCGGTGGCAAGGCACTGCCGCACGGCTTCCAGTTCTTCAGGTCCAAAAGTGCGTCCGCTTGAATCCTGATCGGAAGGCAGGCTGATTCGGTTGGTCATTGACAGGTCTTTCTAAAGAACAGAAGGCAGTTGGGGAACAATGGATTGGCAAAACGGTTTCGTGGACTACTTCGAGTTGTGCTTCGTACAGCGTTTCTCTGCGACGACTTTGCTCAGCAGTCGCAGATGACTGAAGATCGTGCGAATGGTTTTCATCTTCGAAAACCCGAACAACCTGACTTCCAGTGTGGCCGGATGTTCGACAATTCTGCGTCCGTGCAGACTCAACTGAGCGGCCAGTTCTGCGGTACCCAGAAAGCCGTCTTCCTGCAGCGGCAGATCGATAATCTGCAGCTTGCGATAGATGCGAAAGCAACTGGTCCATGTGGACAGGTGTTGTTTCAGCAACGTGCGGTACATCATTGACAACGTGTGCGACAGCATCAGACGCCAGCGTGGCACGTTGCTCACTTTGCCGTCACGGTGGTACGGAGACGCTGTCACCATGGCGACATCTTTTGTCATCAACGGCAGCATGTGCTGCAGTTCGAGCGGATCGTATGAGCAGTCGCAGTCCATCGACGCGACGATCTCAGTCGTGGCCGCATGGATGCCCGTCAGAATGGCTGCGGAGACGCCTTTGTTTTTTTTGTGTCGCACAATCCGGATGTCCGGATCATCGCCGAAAAGGGTGTGCAGAAGTTCGTGCGTGTTATCGCAACTGCAGTCATCGACGAACAGGACTGTAAGATCCCATTGCTTCGAGAGTGCGTGCCGAAGATGCTGCATCGTGCGATGCAGATACGGCAACGAGGATTCTTCGTTGTAGCAGGGAATGACCAGCGTCACGGCTGTGCGTTCCGGAACTCGCGTACCGGACGGGGTCTTGTCCTGATCGACGAACTTCTGTGCTGCAGCAGAGTGCGGTATGGATTCGATGCGACTGCGTGGAACCGTCGAGAATTGTGGATTCAGACTGCTCAACGGGCTGTCGGCCAGCTTCGCGTGTTCGGCGATGGATGTGAACCTCGTGGTCCTGAAGTATTGCGGCAGCAGCGTTCGATAAATGCCCAGGTTGCGATAGTGTCGCAGCGTGGCCAGGCGGCTTGTGACGCTCAGACGCGGCTGATCGGCATCCAGTTCCCACACCTGAAAGTACATGACAAACGGTGAAGTCTCTTTTTCCAGCCATTGTCCCACGGCTGTCTGCATCAGTGGCTCAGGAAGCTGACGAAGATAGTTTCCACCGGCAATCGGCATCCATGTTCCGCTCATCGGCCATGTCGAAGGCGGAATCTCCAGCAGGGATCCATTTCGGCACTGGTGTTCGTGAATCAGGCGACGCCACGGCTGACGCCAGAAATCCCGGCGCCGAGGCATCAGACTGGAATCGTAGCGATATCCGGCTTCCTGCACTTCATTCAGGAACCCAAGGTCGGGGCGTGTGAGCCATCCGTCGGACAACCGAAATCCAGTCACTGCGTGGCCGATTGTATCTTCGAGCAGTTCTTTGGATCGCACGAGATCTTCGCGGCGGGCCGTCTCAGTCAGTCTGAGCAGCGGCTGATGCAGAAAACCGCGACTGGCGATTTCATGCCCGTTGTCCGCAATCCGACGGACCAGTTCCGGGTATCGATCTGCAATCCAGCCCAGGACGAAGAAGGTCGCTTTGGTTTTATGTTCGTCGAGAAGTGCCAGCGTGTCTTCGGTGTTTTGTTGCAGCCGTGATTCGAAGCGATACCAGTTGCGAGGACTGATGAATCGATGAAAAACGCCTGCCTGGAAATAGTCTTCCAGATTGATCGTCAGAATCTGAGCGCGCGAAGTATCTGCGATCTGCGGTGAAGCATTCGGAGACTTCGCGGATGTGGCAGCCTGATTGATCACTTGGGGACTTCAGTTGCAGGTTGAGACACGGCACAGAGCGTACAGAACGAGATCCCGCAACAGCGCTGAGGCAGCCCGAGACCCGCCAACTCTAGTTCCCCGATTGCAACGGTGCCGTTGAATCTCTGGAACGTTCAGCGAATTCCGCGTTGCATTCTGAGGACACTGGGGCGACTGTAACGGTGAAAACGATGAGAACGGCCTCGCCGTGTCGCCGTAGCTGGCCAGTTTGTGAATTTGTGATTCCGTTAGGGTGCGTGCAGCGAAGCGCAACGCACCGTGGCTGCCGACGAATCCGCAATGGTGTGTTTCGCTCCGCTGCACACACCCTACTGTAAACGCCAAGCTGGCCTCGCCGAGTCGCCGTGACAGTCAGGTTTGCATTCTTCACCTGATCGGCGATAATCTGGAGCAGAACGTTTTGCCACAAGCCTGCGCAGTCGGTTCACCAAGGAGTTGAAAATGTCTACGAAACTGTTTCCTCTTGCAGCACTGTACGTGTTTGCATCAATGCTGCCTGCACAGGCGGCCGACATCCGGGGTCTGGAAAAAGGCACACCGGAAATGAAATCCGCGACGACCCTGGCATTCGGGCCGGAAGATATTCTCTTCGTGGGTGATGCCAAAGCTGCCACTCTGTTTGCCATCGCCACCGATGACACCGAAGGGGACGCATCAAAGGCGTCGATTAACATCGACAACCTTCCGAAGGCTATCGGGGATGTCCTGCACGCCGCCAAGGTAGAAATCAACGACCTGGCCGTGAATCCTCGCACCGGTGCCGCGTTCGTCGCAGTCTCTGCGGATGACAAAGCAGCCCTGGTGAAAATCGACGGGGCCGGAAAGATTACGCTGGTGTCTTTGAAAGACGTCAGCTATTCCAAAGTCGCATTGACTGATGCTCCGGAAGACAAGATCGTTGGAGAAGGACGCCGTGTCAGAAACAACCGCATGGACTCAATCACCGACATCGCCTACTTTGAAAACAAAGTGCTGGTATCCGGATTGAGCAACGCACATTCGCCATCAACCGTGCGTGAACTGAATTTCCCGTTCACTGAATCCGACAAAGGCATGGGCATTGAGATCTACCATGCGGCTCATGCAAAGTCCGAGGACACATCTGCGATGCGAACGTTTGTGCCCATCATGATCGATGGCGAACCCAATATTCTGGGCGCGTATGTGTGTACTCCGCTGGTCAGGATTCCCGTCAAGGATCTCGAAGGTGCCGGCGAAAAAGTGAAAGCCACGACGGTTGCAGAACTGGGCAACATGAATCGGCCGCTCGACATGATCGCCTACGACAAGGATGGCGTGTCGTATCTGCTGCTCAGCAACAGTGCGCGCGGCGTGATGAAGATTTCCACGGCTGGTCTGAAGGAAAACCAGGGTCTGACTGAACCGGTTCGCGGCGGCGGCAGAGCTGGCCAGACATACGATGAAATTAAATCGATGGCGGGCGTCATCCAGATGGACAAACTGAATGATCATTCGGCACTGATCCTGGTTCATCAGGACAACAGTCCTCAGAATCTGTTGACCGTGCCACTGCCATAATGCAACAGTGGTGTTTAAGGCGAGGGATTCTTGGCGCGGGCTTCGCCCGCAACCCATTGAATTGTGAGAGTCGATGTCGTCCCTTGTTCCGCACCGACCACGCATTCAATGGCGTGGACTTAAGCGTTGTTGTTTCTTTACGCCCCGGCGGAGCTTGCCTCCGTCGAGCGCGGATCATCACCAGAAGACGAAACGATTCGGCACCTGGCCACCATTGCGGCTTGCCCGCATGGAGCCGTGATTCCATCGATCATCGCCCTACGGAGGCAAGCTCCGCAGTGGCGAAAACGCGTTGCTGACTTCTTGTCTGGTGATGATCATCGCTCAATGGGGACGAGCCCCATCGTGGCGAATATCCCTCATTCATCACCGCCTGAGCCGCCAGCACCCAAAAACTCCCCAGTCTTGTCGTCTGAATTCTTCTCAGAAAAACAACACTCTCAACGTTTGCTGAGCAAGACGCTCGCCAGGCGCGGCGGTCGTTCGAAGAATGGGGCGTTGTGATGATGGTTCGTTCAGCTCAAGTTGAAGTGTTTGCGTTAGAAGAGGTGGCGTTGTTCATGTGACGAATCGGACAGGCTGGCGGTGCTTCTTGCTGGGAAACGAGACGCTGCGACCCTTGTAAAAAGTTTGGCGGGTTGTAGAATTTCAGCCGGTAGAATTGCACGTCCAGTTTCAGAAGGTGGCAGTTCGATGAATAAGCACAATTCTCGTCAGACGCTCGTTCACTCAAAGTCCGGGAAGTCACAGCTCAATGGCCACGATGCCATGCTGACCGTGCCTTTCGATACTGAGGATTGTGTCACTCCGACAGCCAGAGGCCGAACCTCCGCTGCGGGTGCCGTGCCGATGCCATTTGTGCGGGACGCCTCAGAATGGACGCTGGAATGAATGGCACTGTCGTGGTTGTAAGTTGATTCATGTGCAGTGCTTACGCAATTCGGCTCTGAGGACATGGCGAGGCTTCTGCATCAGCGGGTAACCG
>JAYTAK010000903.1:0-7240 GCA_043737515.1 Candidatus Kuenenia sp.
GGATCGATCGCGGCGAAGAAAGCCCGCAGGCGGAAATAATCCTTTTGCAGCACGGGATCAAACTTATGGTCGTGACATCGCGCGCACTGCAGGCCGACACCAAGGAACACGTCGCCGGTGGTGTCCGTGATTTCGTTCAGAATAATATCCCACTGGCCACGCACGTCGCGGTTGTTGTATTCGTAAATCCAGTGACGCAGATAGCCCGTCGCGATTAATGCCTCGGCGTTGTCCGGGAACATCTCATCGCCGGCAAGTTGTTCCTGCACGAATCGATCGTACGGTTTGTCACTGTTGAGCGAACGAATGACATAATCGCGAAACCGCCATGAGTCGGGACGATAGTGATCGATGCGATAACCATCGGAATCCGCATAACGGACGACATCCAGCCAGTGCCGCGCCCAACGCTCACCGTATTGAGGACTTGCCAACAGGCGATCCACCAGATTTTCGTAGGCTTCGGGATCAGCGTCAGCCACAAAGTCGGCGATCTCCTTCGGCGTGGGCGGCAAACCAATCAGATCAAACGACAACCGCCGAATCAGCGTCGCTCGATCTGCTTCCGCCGCTGGCTGAAGATGTTCCTGCGCCAGTCCAGCGTAAATGAAACGATCAATTCCATTGCGACTCCAGTGATCGTCAGCGTCCACTGGCGGTGTGACAACCTTGACAGGCTGCACCGCCCACCATGTTTGCTCTTCATCGCTGAAGCCACGTTCTGCCTTCTTCATCGCTACAGCGCCGGCCTTCGCACCCGGCCATGGAGCGCCGCGACGGACCCATTCTTCCAGCACGCTGATCGATTCATCCGGCAACTTCTTGCCGGGGGGCATTTCGTTCGATTCGTAACGCACGGCCTGCAGTAACACGCTTTCTTCGGTGTTGCCGGGCACGATGGCTGCACCGGATTCGCCGCCCGTCAGGACCGCCTCGCGCGAATCCAGCCGCAGGCCGCCTTTTTGCTTTTCGTCACCGTGACACGCATAACAATTCTCCGCCAGCAGCGGGCGAACCTTCGTCTCGAAGAATGTCAGATCCTCCGGAGTGAATTTATGCACGTCTGCCGCTGCCTGCGCATCGATTTTCTCATCCTCGCTTGCCTGTAATTGCGACACAAGCAGCAACAGGATGCTCAGGGACCATCGCAGAGATTTCATTAAGACTTCCTTCGCAACAACAGGACGGATCAGTCCGATCGACCTGATCCGTCCGGTGAGGTCAAAGCGGTGCCAAGCTGGTACTCTGTCAATGATGGATTGAGGGGTGGCCGGGGTTGGAGGGCGATAGCCCGAAACCCCGGGGCTTCCTTCGCTCCGCTCAGTCCAGCCCCGGCCACCCGATCCATCAAAGCAAGCGTGACGGAGCACTAGTTACTTTTTCACGATCCAGATGTTACGGTAGACCACAGGATTGCCGTGTCCCTGAAGATAGATCACATCCGGCGAATCCGCTTCAGGATTCTTGCCCGGCGTCCCATGCGTCAGTTCCAGATTGTCATGAATCGTAATCCCGTTGTGCTTGATCGTGACACGCGAGTTCTTCACTTTCTTGCCGCCCTCGTAACGAGCCGCCGTGAAGTCCATGTCGTACGTTTGCCATGTGAGCGGCGGGAAGCAGGCGTTGACTTTTGGTTTTGCAATCGAATAGATCCCGCCGCATTCGTTGTTTTCGCCTTCCAGACCAAACGAATCCAGTACCTGGCATTCGTAGCGGCCCTGAATGTAGACGCCGCTGTTGCCACGTTCCTGACCGCGTGCTGCAGGCTTGAACGGTGTGCGAAATTCGATGTGCAACTTGTAGTCGCCGAACTTTTCTTTGGTCTCACAATCCGCCGCCAGCAGATCTTTCATGGTGATCTTGCCGCGTTCAAACTGATCTGCCGACGTTCCGTCAAACAGGACAATGGCCCCTTCAGGCGCTTCGGCACCCAACGTCTTACTTTTCCGTTCGACCTTGTTCAGGATCCCTGCTTCGGCTCCGTCTTTCGAATACAAAATCGCCTTGCCGTCTTTTAGAATGGCATGCCCATGTTCGTCGTCAGTGACCTTTGTCTCGCCGTCTTTGGTTTCTCCATGAGCCTTGAATTTTTCTTCGCCCGTCCAGCCGTCACCCGGCAATCCCCCGGGATAGGCAACCGCGTCGAACTTATGATCTCCCAATGCGATCACCTGCAGACCAAGTGGCACGTTCTGGCCATCATGTTTCACTTCGCCCACGTATTCGCCCTGCAACGCATAGTCCGGGCCGGCTTCTTCGACCGTTGTAAAAGTATCGTCTGCAAAAACCGACGCCGCCAGCAACGGCAGTACTGCCAACAACTGAAATGTTCGAATCATAAAACGCGTCTCGCTCTGTTTGTACCTGAATCAACTACCCCTGAAGCAGCCAATCGACCGACAACCGGTGACCGCACAGCTTCAGGCCGGACGTCATTGTAGAGAATTCCGCAGGCAAACTCGACGGACAGAAGGGAGTGTTTTTAAGCAGGATGGACATTCATGTCCGTCACATGCGGGCAAAAGCGGAAAGCGGAAAGCGGAAAGCCGTTTTTAACGAGGATGGACATTCATGTCCGTCACATGGCCAATATCTCGGACATGAATGTCCAAGCTACAGGAATCGCAGATTTGCCGGTTACGCAGCGTCGGGCAGCAATAAGATGCGGGCGCGGCGGATGTCGAGTTTCGGCGGGGGGGTGATGCGTTCCAGCGGCACGAGCAGACCAAGTCGCCCCGGTCGCAGATCCTTCAACTGCGATGTGCTCACGGACTGACCATTCAGTTTGATGGAGACCTTCTGGCCATCGACCGAGATTTCCACATCATTCCAGCCGGAACTCGGCGGCGATGTGATTGCATTGCCGGTGACCAGCGTCTTGACCACCGGCAACGTCGCAATCTGTCCGAATGCTGCAGCATCAAGCGTGATGAGGTGGGCGTCCAGATTCTGATCGCGGCTGGCACCAAGGATCAGCATGGCGGATGTTGTCTGTGCGGAAATCTGCATGCGAACAATGTAACGACCTGGTTCACGCACGGTTTCGATAATCCCCAACACGCCCTTGGCCGGCTTGACACTGAACTGGATACGATTGTTTTCAATCGTCCAGAGCGATCGACCACTGTCTGGCAATCCGTCCGTCGGATCACCGGACTGCACATAGCTGAACGACTCCTTCGCGGTGAAGAGTCCCGTGAACTGCCAGCGGTTCAGAATCCGCTGCAGTTCCTGCAGCTTGACGTCAGCGGCCGTGCCAGCGTCTTTGGCCAGTCCATCTGCCAGCGCAATCGCCTGTTGGATGTCATCCGCCAACTGCCGTGCAATTGTGCTCTTGTCAGTTTTCTTTAACAAGCCGGACATTGGCTGAAGTATGAGTCCGACGTCAGCAAACTGGCCGGCTGCGGTCGCTATGGCCGCGAGCCGCAGACCATGTTCAATAATCGCATCCTGTTGCCCCGCAGTCGCAGAACTCGCGCGAAACGCTGTCAGCAACTCACGGGCCTTTGCCATTTCGTCCGTCTGATACCGTTCAGCACGACGTTGATTGATATCCAATGCGACGTCCGTTGCCTTGCCGCGTTCCGCGAACTCTGCGGCCAGATTCAGCAAGGCATAATCCGCAGCGCCGACTGTCTGGCCTTCAGCCCGGTCGAGTAACTGTCGCGCCAGAGCCGCGCGGTCATTCACTGTTTTCGCCTGCACGATTTCGCGTTTGAACAGTTCGCGCAGTTCTGTGTCGGCGGCGGCGACCTCGGCGTCCGTCGGAACCAGAGTCGTCGGAGTTCCGGATTCGACGTTGATCACAATTGTCGTGTCGGTCTTTGAGCCAGCCGCGATTTCCATGTCGGGCAGGATGGGCTCAACCTTCAGCTTGATTTCGTAACGCCCTTTTGCGTCTTTCGGCACTTGCCAGCGTAACAGTGTGGATCGCGGATCAATCTGAACTCCCACGGGCGCACCTTCCAGAATTCGCAGCCGCAGCACGCGCCCGAAAAATGGCATGGGACGATCGGAAAGTTTCAATTCGAATGCTTCGCCAGCCGTTGCTTTCTGTTCCGCGAATACAGGCAGTGATAACGTGATGGACATCGGGCGGACGATGAGCGTGATGGAACCCGTCGCCAGAACTTTATCGGAACGCGACTCGTACAGTTCCACGGTCACCGCATGTCGCCCCGCGTCTTCGTCCGACGGCAACCATTCGAACAGACCGGTGACCGGATCGATCGACATCCCCGGGAGTTGATCTTTTCCAAGTCGATACGTCAGACCGCCTCCTTCAGCCGGAGGCGGAGACGCGGCCAGCGGAACTTCGATCGCCTGCTGCGACAGAAATCTCAACGGCGGCGTGCGGGGCAGTGTATACCGAGTCATTCCGGCTTCGACGGTCACGCGGTAAGTAGTTTCCGCGACGACGCTGGTCGAGTTGTTGTGAGCAAAAGTGTACTCAATCGGAATGACGTATTCCGCCGGTGTCTGAATCTCTGAAACCGGCCATTCAACCGCGCCAGTAGCCGGGTCAATTTTTGCTGCCGCTGGTGATTCTTTGCCAAGGCGGAACTGCAGACTGCCGACGGAGCTGCTCGGAACCGCCCCGTCAAATTCCGGCTGATAATTCACAACCTGTCCGCCGCGCACGGTCACGGGATCGGCATCTTTCAGTTTCGCAGTCGGAATCACAACACCGGAGTCCGGCACAACGTCCGAAGCACCGGCATTCGTCGGTGTATCCGGCACCTGGGAGCGATTCACAAACATGAACAGCGCGACGAGTGCGATCAGGGCACCGACGGAGGCCATCGCAATCGTCGCCGCCGTACGGTTCTTCTTAACACCCATCGCGCGAGGGTTGACTGGGCGATGTTCGACTTGCGGCAACACGGGAATCGTCGAACTGAGTGCCTGACTTTGGCCACCGTTCGTCGTCAGCATCAGATCCACAGCCGCGCCGGAGTCCATTTCTTTCAGAAACTGCTGATAACCGGCGTCCTGAGAATCCACCTCGCCACTGGCGGCATCGTTCAACACAAAACCTGTATCGTCCAGCCCTGCGTCCTGCATGGCCTTTCGCAGAGATTTCTGAGTCAGCTCACTGCAGAACGGCGTGAGTGCGTTGATCACATCCGCAGCGGTCTGAAACCGGGCGTTCGGATCTCGCAGAGTCATCTGTCGCAGGATCCCGTCCACGACCTCAGGAATCTCCGGACGAGAGATTCTCGCGGATGGCGCGTCTTTCGAACAACGCGCCATGAGAACCTGCAACGGGTTGTCGCCGGGAAACGGCACGCGCCCGGTGAGCAGACGAAAAAATGTACAGCCCAGACTGTAGAGATCACTGCGGGCATCGACAGTTGCCGTGTCCCAGCCCTGTTCGGGAGACATGTAGTCGGGAGTGCCCATGACCTGACCGGCACGAGTGACCGACGTCTTTTCTGCGCCGTCATCGCCCAGTCGCACCAGACCCATGTCCATGATTTTGACCGTGCCTTTTCCATCGGCCGACCAGTCGATGATCAGGTTGCCGGGTTTGATGTCGCGATGCACCATTTTTTGAGCGTGAGCGTGTTGCAATCCGACGGCTGCCTGGCGAATGATGTCGCAGGCGATGCTGACGGGAATCGAACTGATCCGCGACGTGATCCGATCCAACTGATCGCCGTTCACGAATTCCATCACCATGAAATCGACTTTGCCGACGCGACCTGCATCCAGCGTACGCACAATGTTGGGACTGTTGAGCAACGAAGACGCGCGGATCTCGCGGCGAAAGCGGTTGACGAGCGTTTGGTTTCCCGTCAGCTTCCGCGACATGACTTTGATGGCAACAATGGCCCCGGAACCGTCGTCGCTTGCTTTGAACACATGTCCCATACCGCCCTTGCCGACCGGGCCCAGCAGACGATACTTTCCGAGAATGAAACCCGTCTGGCCTTTGAGCAACTGATTCGCCTGCCATTGTGTCAGCAGACCCAGCGTGACCAGTTCAGAGGCCAGACTCTCGACGACTGCGTCACCAGGATTGGCGGTGCGATCACTGTTGTACAGTTGTTTCGCGGCGCTCAGCGCAGTGTCCCATTGCGCGGCTGTCAGCAGCCCGCTTTTCTTGAGAAGCTTCAAGAAATCCGTTACATGCAATTCCGCCATAACTTACTTTTTGCGTTGTTTGAAAATCAAGGTGTGTATTGCCCAAGCTCGCGCGAACGCAGCGTTGCCGCTTCGACCGCATCGATCAGCGCGGCACGGACGCCGCCCTGTTCCATGGCGTGCAGACCGGCGATCGTGGTGCCGCCGGGACTGGTCACGGCATCTTTCAGGACGCCGGGATGCTGGCCGGTACTAAGCAGCATCTCCGCCGCGCCAGCTAGTGTCTGCGCTGCCAGTCGCGTTGCGATCGCACGAGGCAATCCCATCTTGACACCGCCGTCACTGAGAGCTTCTATGATCTGAAACACATATGCCGGTCCGCTGCCGCTGAGTCCCGTCACTGCATCCAGAAGTGGCTCAGGCACCACTTCCACCAGACCAACAGTGGCCAGCAATTCGCTGATCAGTTTTGCATCGTCGGGTGTCGCGGCAGAACCCGTCGCGAGGCCGGAAGCGCCGCGACCGATCAGGCACGGAGTATTCGGCATCACCCGAATCACGCGCGTGCCCTGTGGCAACGACTGTTCCAGCTTTGCGATCGGAATGCCAGCCGCAATCGAAACCACAAGCGGTGTCGATTTGCTGTTGGAATTGATGAATTCGGCGAGCGGCTTAATGGCATCGTCCATCACCTGTGGTTTGACGGCAAGAACTACGACAGTGGCCCCTCTGATGGCTTCCGGAGCCGAAAAAAACAACCGCACGCCCTCGCCGGCCTTTGCGGCAAATGCCGCGCGAGATGACTCCGCAGGATCGTAGCCGCTGATTTGCTCGGGCAAAATCAGCTCCCGCACAAACCCAGCCGCCAGCGCGGTTGCCATTTGTCCGGTACCAATAAACGCGATTTTCTGAGACAGCCAGTTCATGTGATTTCTGCATTCAGCAAGACAGGGGTGATGCGAGAGCCGTGATTATAGGCTCAGTGCCGCCAAATGTTTAGCCTCCGTAGCCTGGACATTCATGTCCCGGACTTCGCCAGACATCGCCGCGTTGTGATATACTTCGCGCGGGCTGAATTGAGGCGAGCGGGGGACGTTAGTCCCCTGATTCTTCGTGAGGCCCACAATCAGGGGATTGACATCCCCCGCTCGCC
>JAYTAK010000904.1:0-3172 GCA_043737515.1 Candidatus Kuenenia sp.
AACGACGTTCGATTGTTCTGCCGACTTCACCTGAAATTGAAATGGGATCTTTTCTGTTTTCCCAGGCCGATTGACAAAAATGCCGTGTTGGAAAGGCAAGGCGGCGACAAGTCGCCGCACTCCAAATAACTGTCGCTTGTTTCAGGTATAGTTGACGCCAACTCGATTCGTCAGGAATTGACTGAAATTCCTCAAGCACTCGCGGCAGCATGGACGCTTCTCGAAATTTTCTCCCTGAATCCATCGCCGGGATCAGCCTGCCGTCACCGACCTGGACATGGTCATCGGCTCGAGTGACATCCCGTTTGAAGTCGCTGCGGATTAGCAGCGGGACAAGTGCGTCGTCGGGAAACAGAGTTTTGGTTGCGTTTGTAGTTTGTAGGCCGGACCAAGCACAGTTCCGGCAATTGCCAGACTCCTGCCGGAACGCCGCTACTCTGCAAACGCAGGGAGCTTGATTTTACTGAGAAGATTTCAACGAAGCGACAGATGTCCGCCGACGGAGCGGCGGACCTACGTAGGCGAGCCGCTCCGTCGGCTCGCACCAGACACGGCGACCCCAAAGCGCGGCCCGCTGGGCACGCGGTTAAACGAGTGAGAGGTCAGTCAAGACGTCTCATTCCATCCCGCCGACTTCCTTCATCTCCAGCTGTTTCATTTTGCGATACAGGTTGGATCGATGCAGGCCGAGCATTTTAGCGGCATCGGTCATGTTGTCGGCGACATGATGAATACTGCGTCGGATAAAATCCCGTTGAAATTCGCGGGTTGCCGCGTCCAGACCCAGATCCAGAGCAGGCAGTTTTGAATTGTCTGATTCAGGACTCAGCATGAAAGCCAGATCCTCAGGTTCGATGCGATCCGCAGGACAAAGAAACGCGATGCGTTCCATCAGATTGCGGAGTTCACGAACATTGCCGGGCCAGGCATGTGACTGCAAACGTCGCCGCGCTTCGGACGACAACTGCAACAGGGGACGTTTCGCCTGCACCGCAAAGCGACGCAGAAAAAACTCCGCCAGCGGCAGTATATCTTCCGGTCGTTCTCGCAGTGCCGGCAAATCGAGCGTGACGACTCCCAGGCGATAATACAGATCTTCGCGAAATCTTTTCGCGCGCACGGCTTCGCTCAGATTGGAATTCGTCGCCGCGATGATCCGCACGTTGATCGGGATCGATTGTGATCCACCGACGCGTGTGATGACCTTTTGTTCGAGCACACGCAGCAGTTTCGCCTGACCACCGACGCTCATGTCGCCGATTTCATCCAGAAACAGCGTGCCGCCGTCCGCCAGTTCAAACTTTCCCTGCCGCATGTCGCGTGCGTCCGTGAACGCACCGCGTTCGTGGCCGAAGAGTTCACTTTCCAGCAACGATTCTGTCAGCGCGGCACAGTTCACGGCAACGAACGGACAGTTCGCGCGGTTGCCTTCGTAGTGCAGTGATTGCGCGACGACTTCTTTGCCCGTCCCGCTCTCTCCCAGTACCAGCACCGGCAGATCCGTGGATGCCAGCCGTCGGACCGTGTCACGCAGCGCGGAAATCGCCATGCTGTCGCCCACGATTGAAACGCCTTTCGTCACTTGTTCGGCCAGTTGGCTGTGACTGCGATGCAGCAGGTTGCGTTCCTGCAGATTCCGGAGCGCGACAGCGGCCTGTGTTCCAAGTTGCGACAGGCATTCAATGTCGTCCTGAGTGAACGGGCGATTGTCGTTCTGGTTGATTCCTTCGAACGCGCCGACGATGTTGTTCTGTGCATCTCGCAGCGGTACGCAGATCAGGTTCCGGGTTCGATAACCATACTTGCGATCAACCTCCTGATTGAAGCGAGGATCGTCGTAGGCATCATCGACGCTGATCGATTTGCCGGTTCGCAGCGTTTCACCTACAATGCCTTCCCCCGCCGGAAGTCGCAGCGATGAATTCTTGACACCCAGAGCCGGTCGAGCTTCCACTTCATTCCGGTCGCGATCCCACAGGAAGATACTGCTGCGATCGCAGTTGAGCAGCCGCGTGGCTTCCTGAGCAATCAGTTCCAGCAACGGCGCGGCGTCTTCGGCCATCGACAATCGCGACGCAATGCTCAGCGTAGAACGCAATCGTTCGACCTGCTTACGAGTTCGCAGGTCGTGATCCACCAGTGTCAGTGCCATCGACAGCGATCGCGCCATCATTAAACCGGACTCAGCAAGGTCATCGTCAGCATGGCGTCCGGCCGTCACCAACAGATGCGCAAACGGCGTATTTGCCGTGAGCGGAAATGCCGCAAAGATTCTGCCCTGTTCTGCCTTGCTCACGCCCGCCGCGTCTCGATCCAGCGCTTCATCCCACAGTGAAATTGGGCGGATCGACATCGCCTGCTGGCCATGTTCGGCGATTATATCCCACCCGGGTCCGGGTACACGTTGAGCCAGACCAATCCACTGGACCGATAGTTCCGAGGCAATTTCAGACAAGGCGGTGCGAATAAATGCGTCGAAAGTCTGCACTTTGAGTGCATCCGACAACAATTTGCCGCTCAACTGCATCAGAGTTCCACTGGCCGAACCCGGCGACAACATTGAAACCTGTGACAATGTTTTCCATTCAATTGCAGCCACACTGTGATCCTTCATCAACCTCGCGGTCGTCTGCCGAGCAATCTCTATTCAATTCCACCATCCGTCAGCGGCGTTTCGGTCATCCCGATTTCCATCATGAGGCCGTTGAAGCCATCGATATGACAACCACAGACTCAAGAGCGCCATCGGGATGACGGCACGTAAGGTTAACGGACGAATCAAGACCGTCAATCGGCTTTCGAAGAATTTGAGCGTGTAACCATTGAACTCTGAACCACGGCTTGCCGTTAAACGAGTCATTGGCGACCGCGTGCGGTAAAACGAATTGATTTACCACCGAGGACCCTGAGGTACTTGGCGCGGGCTTCGCCTGCAACCCAACGTAGCCACGCTCGCCACAGCGTGAGCGTTCGTCGTAGTCAGACATTGATGGCATACTGACGCCCTCTCGTCGGCGAGGCCACGGTGTGGAAACCTCAACGCATTTTTGTGGCACACTCAGCGTCGGCAAGAGTCTGGTTTTCCGTCGGGCTTGGCCCGGCGGAAACATAACTGAACGGCTACCAACTGAACATGATCGCCTCCTCTCTCTTTTCGCTCGCTCGCCTCCGG
>JAYTAK010000905.1:0-7228 GCA_043737515.1 Candidatus Kuenenia sp.
AAACTCAATGTTTTCGTCCTCAATACACGCGAAACACGTTTTTTGACAGTCCATAACCACTGACACACAATGGGTTTACGCTTCGTTGAACGGTATTGCCGTTAAACTACGCGGCAAAGCGGACGGAATGATACAGACACAACGCCACAGCGGAAGCGTCAGCGACGTCGTTCGGTTCAGGCAGCTTTGTGAGTCTCAGCGCGGCCTGAACGGCAAGCTGCATCTGATCCTTGGGAGCTTTCCCGCTGCCGGTCAGCAGGCGTTTGACCTCAGCCGGAGTGTAGTGAATCACGGGAATGCCGGCATCGGCGATCGTCATCAGGATTGCACCGCGGGCATGCGCCAGCAGCAGCGACGACTTGACGTTGAGTGCGTTGGAAAACACCTGTTCAATCGCCACGATTTCCGGCTTCAATTCCGCCAGGACTTCGCGAATTCCACAACCGATTTCATGCACGCGCTGATGCAGACTCAGGGTCTTCGTGGACTGAATCACGCCTCCTTCCCGCAGGAACGGCCCGCGCGATGTGCGTTCAATCAGCGCGTAGCCAGTCCGGTTGAGGCCCGGATCGATGCCCAGATACCGAGTCTGCTTTTGAACAAGATTTTGAGAACGTACGGTGAATTCCATACTCACATCCGTGTGAAGTGTATTTCAGAAACCTGGTCTCATCAGGACAACGACATCGGCTGAAATCGCTTCGCCGCGACCGACAGGGCCGACTCTTTCACCCGACTTTGCTTTGACATTCACAACATCGGTTGACAGGCCGAGAAGCTCTGCCAGCCGCGCACGGATCTTCGGTTTCCATGAGGTCATTCGAGGTCGTTCTGCATGAATGGTACAGTCGATGTTCACAATTCTCCAACCACGTTTCAGAGTACTCTGCAGCACGGCATCCAGCAACTTCGTTGAATCGGCGTTTTTCCATTCGTCGCTCGTGTTCGGGAACCATTCTCCGATATCGCCCTGCCCTGTCGCCCCCAGTAACGCATCAATCACTGCGTGCAGCAGGACATCGGCATCACTATGACCGTCGAGTCCAAAGTCGGCGTCTGTGAGGTGGACGCCGCCGATGATGAGGGGGCGTCCTGCAATCGTGCGATGTGTATCGTGTCCCTCGCCGATACGCAGACTGGACGGTTTCGAGTGATCACTGGTCATCATCAGTTTCTGTAGAAAGCAATTTCGTAAGTATTCGGCAATCTGTGCCGGAGTACGGCGACTGCCCACTGCACACTGTCTTCCAAATCCTCGCAATTTGCCAGTTCAAACGTGTCTCCCCGAGTCTGCGGTTGACTCAAAAAGCACGTCTGCCGTACGGTTCGACGATTCCCGGTCCACGGAGGCTGCTGAAAATCGATAAGATTCGCGAGGCGAATTGAATCGTTTGGTTCCTGCACGAAGATTTCACCATGTCACACGCACCCGCTCTTGTTGCGGCAACGCTCATGTTGTTGCTGCCGGGCTGCGCGCTTTTCCCCGGCAATGGCGATGGGGCGAAAGACATTGTCTCACCGCAGGAATGGTTCGGGAAGAACACGGAAGCGAGCGACGGCCTGACACTCAATACCGCACGGCTGGAAGCCAGTATTGTGACGCGGCCAGCACATGATGAGCGAGTTCGTCAACATGTGTGGCTGGAACTGGATGAGAGCGGGCTGATGACTCCCGATCGGCGTCAGCGGCTGAATCAAAGCGGATTCCGTGTCGCCGTCGCAAGTGGCACAGCTCCCTGGGCTCTGCAGAGTCTGGCACGAGAAGCGATGGCGGCGTTGCGTTCCACCGAAGGACAGGCTTCGTCAAATACACAGGCGAACGATCAATTCAGTGAGATGGGACCGATGTTCAGCGTGATGCAGAACAGTAAGAGTCTCATTGAAGTTCAGAGTCAGCTTGATTCGTCCATGCTGCCACTCAAAGAACTTCCGGAACTTGCCGTTCTCCGCGATCAATCCGGATTACGGTGCGTGATGGAAGTCTCTGTCAAAGAGCTGACGAACGATATGGTTCTGTTGAGCGTATTGCCGCAGATTCATATCGGTGCGAACACGACGCGGCTCAGCATCACGGGATCGACGGAACAACTTCCCGTGCGGCAGAACATCGTGCCGCTGTACGACCAGCAGTTCACAGTCCGACTTCACACGGGTGACATTGTTGTCATCGGTCAACAACGATCCGAAACATGGAACGCAGGACGTTTGTTCTTCGAGCCTCTCTCTGGCAGCGCGGCGACCGAACGGCTGCTGATGATCCGCCTTGCGGGTGTTGATCAGATGAAAGGTCAGACGGATTCATCATTCCGGTCGGGCGCTTATGACAAGTATTGAAGATGGGGCTCCGGATGCGACCCTGCCATCGCCGCCGATATTGCATCTGGTTCTGTATCAGCCCGAAATCCCGCAGAACACTGGAAACATCGGACGCACCTGCGTGGCGATCGGGGCCAAGTTGTGGCTCATTCGTCCGTTGGGATTTCGCGTCGATGATCGGTCGCTGAAACGAGCGGGTATGGATTACTGGCAGCATCTCGACTGGGAAGTTGCTGACAGTTGGGACGATGTGCGAAAGCGTCTGCCGGATTCGCAGGTCTGGTGCCTGACGAAAACAGCCACAAGGCTGGTCTGGGAGGCCACGTTTCAAACCGGCGATGTACTGCTGTTTGGCAGCGAATCCCGAGGACTTCCCGCTTCCATCCTCAATGAGAACCCCGCGCGCAATCTCAAACTGCCGATGAGCGATCTTGTTCGCAGCCTGAACCTTGCCAGCACCGCCAACACCGTTGCCTACGAAGCCGTGCGACAGTTGGGTGGCTTGAGGGTTGCCAAGTGATGACCATTGACCATTGATCCTGCGCTACCCGGTCGAAAGGGCTGTTGATTCAATCGTAGGGTGCGTGAAGCGGAGCGCAACGCAACATCTCCGGGAAGCGTGAAAACTTGGTGTGTTCCGCTGGCGCTGCACACACCCTACTTGAATCACTCGCCCCGGCGGAAGGATAGTTCCTTGTAGAAAGCGGTGCATTGATTTGTATCGATGGCGGCAGGCATCATGCGGCAAGTTACAGGTTGCCCGCAGCGCTGGGTGTGTCGGGCGTCGGCTTGACCGGCTCAAGAGCGCCGGCGTAATCAGGCGTCCTCGGGATTTTCAGTTGTGGATCGGCGATCGGTCGCATGAATTCCGGATGTGCGGCTTCGGTTGAGACGAACGAGAGCGTTTTCACAGTCATTGCCAACCGCGGATCCACAGCAAGCAGATCGGATTTGTTCCATGCAAACGAGTTTCCGCCGTCATCAGGTGAAATTCCGGTCGCAAACGTGTCACACTGGATGGCCAGATTGCCCACGATCCTGACAGACTGTGACTTCGCACCTTGATCGGATCCGAAACATTCAATGACATCAAAGAACGTGTTATTTGACACTTCAATCTGATCCCAGGTGCCAATGACACTGACTCCTCTGCGCACGCTCGTGATTCGATTGTGCTGCACGTCCATGTGACGGACGGATTCCTGGAAATTTATCGCATTGCCCCATTCCGACTGCAGGCCTCGAATGACATTCTCGTTCACATGAATCCATTCCACTGCTGAGTTCGCGGAACCAATGCAGCCAATACCCAGCTCCCAGAAGACGATTTCACAGTGACTCAATTGCATTGGGGACGCTGCTGTTCCCCGCGCTGTGTCCCAAAAGACAATGGCGGCCTGATGCGGCTGCGACTCCGGAGCCTGTTCCAGTCGGCAATTCTCCACAATTAAGCCTGCGCACTCGCCCTTGACGGACAGTAAGTGGTTGTTCAACGCCCGAATTCTGGCACCTTTGATTCGAACGCCGGGCACGGAATCAACCGTCATCACGGCGGCTGCGCTTCCGGCGTAATCGAACAGAACGTCGGTCTGCCATTCAATCGTCAGGTTGGCATACCGAGTCGGATCGTTCAGAAGGAGCACGTCATCCGGAGGAAGTTTTCCCTGGACAGCAAGCGTGTCACCCGGCTGAACCTTGAGCAGCGCTGCCTGCAGCGACGGAAAGTCCGACTGAGACCCGCCGACTGTCATGATGATCGGCCCGCGTTCTACCGATTCAGCCGGATTGTCCGTGACAACAGGCGTGTCCTGCGGATCTTTTCCTTGTGTCGGATCCGTCGCTGGCTTTTCCAGCGGAGTTCCCTGTCCCCAGATGGACCATGCCAGCATCGCGGAAGCCGCAACAAGGGCGACTGCCGCACCGATGCCGGGAAGACTGCTGCGAGGCTTTACAGGCAGCGGTTTTTGTTCCGCGTGCTGTACCCGCAGATATTCCTCGGACGGCGTGCCGCCTCGGGCGATGTTTGTGATTGCTTCCTCAACGAGCGCCGCCGTCTGAAGTCGCTGTTCCCGGGATTTGCTGAGCAGCGAGTCCACCATGTCGCTGAGCGCCTGAGGAATCTGTGGCATCACCTGTCGAATCGGAACATGCTGATCCCGCAGAATCGTGTGCAGCACCGTAATCGAGTTGCCGGAAAACGGCGGCTGTCCGACACACATCATGTAGATCACGCAGCCGAAAGAAAACAGGTCGGCCCGCTCATCGACTCGGCTGCCTTCGATCTGTTCCGGCGACATATACCGGGGAGTGCCAAGAGTCTGCCCCAGCGATGTGATGTCGGAGAGTTCAAAGATGACCTGAGCCAGCCCGAAGTCCACAATCTTGACGCGCTGAACACTGTTCTCCAGCAGGATGTTTCCCGGCTTGATGTCACGATGCACGATCCCCTTGTCGTGAGCGGCTCGCAGGCCCGTGGCGATCTGGCGACTGATGCGCAGGATGTCACCAAGGGGCAGCGGTCCGATTTTCCGCACATGCTCATGAAGCGTTGTCCCCGACACAAACTCCATCACCAGGTACGGACGCCCGTCGTATTCATCAACCGCATGAATCGTCACCACGTTGGGATGATTGATGCTGGCGGCAACTCGCGCTTCCCGCAGAAAACGGCTTCTGGCTTTTTCACTGGCTGCCAGGCTGCTGGCCATGAACTTGATGGCGACAGGACGAAACAGCTTGGTATCGAACGCTTCAAAAACGGTCCCCATGCCGCCGCGACCCAGACAGCGGATGATATCGTAATGCGCCATGCGGCCAATCACATTGTGGTCCGGCGCGGGCTGAAGTCTGAGCCCCAGATCCTTGATGGCTGAGAACGTGTCCTCACTGGGCGAAAACCGATGTTCCTCATTTTCCGCTGGTTCGATCTTCGTCACTGCCAGCGAATCTCGACCGTCCTGCGCAGATACAGATAAGGCGACCTCAAACAGCTCGGGATCAGTAAAGGCATTCAAAGTCGTCGCCTGGTCTTCGGGCGGCGGAGACTTTGGATCGGGTTGAGACATGAACTCGTTCCTGAGGGACAGCGCTTTTCAAGACCAACGCATCAGTCCCGAATTGCTGAATGCACGCAGTAAAGGAGCTGTATGGTGTTCGCCACTATATCGGTGTGCCCTGCCCTTCGCAATCACTCCCGCAGCGTGTCTGCAGCGGCGCGGATCACACCGCTCCCGTAGGGTGTGTGCAGCGCAGCGGAACACACCACGGAAAGTTATCTGCGAAACGTCAAAACTGGAAACGCCGTCAGAACCCCTTGAAATGCAGCGTGCCGTCGGCCAGTCTCACGCGGATCTCAGACTCCGTCAGCAGAAACGTCTGAAAGACTTCTCGCAGTCGTCCCTGCTGATCAAGGTCTCGCCACGTTCTCCAGTGGGTGGCAATCTCGGGCGACCAGGCATGCGCGTCGAGAGCCGCAGCTCCGTTCACCACTTTGCGACGAAGCTGTTCCAGCGATCGGATGGGATAATGATGCACGGTGATTCCGTCGCAGTCAGTGCGCGGCGCGAGCGGGTAATGCAGCCAGTGGTTTCCAATGCCCACCTGTACGTCTTTCATCGGGCGATGGAGAATCTTGCCGCCCGACCCGGAACCAAAATTGACGAATCGGGCCGCATGCGGACCCGTCCTGCCTGGCAGTTCGTAATACGGCATCGTGCGCGGATTGAACGGGCCTGCCATCGATTCCGTCAAAGGCAGATGATTGCGCCAGACACCCGTTCTGACCCAGGCATACGTTGACGGAATATGCCTCAGCAAATCCAGACCCTGCCACCGTTCATCGGCATCAAGATGCAGAATCCAGTCCGGGTGAAAATCGACAGCGCGCCGCGCCATCCGCGTGACCCATTGATCCTGCAGAAATCGACAGTCGGATTCATACTGCAGATCGAGTATGACGTCCCGGTATTCATGCAGGACATCCGCGAGCCCATCGACCGACGAATGATCCGTCACAAGGAACCCGTCCACTCCCTGCCGCAGGTGGTGCTCAAGGCAACCGGCGACAAGTTCGGCTTCGTTTCGGACGAGCAGCGTGGCAAGGATTTTCATGAGACACTCTCCTTGCCCAACCACGCTGTCAATTCGTTTTCAGCCTCGTTCGCCTGAGCCCAGTGACTCACAAACCGCGAACGATCGTGCAGGTGAGTCCAGGTGCAGAACATGGCACGATTCTTTCCGAAGCGATCGGCGACGAGTACGTTTGGAATATCCGAAAGTACGCACAGAAGATGGACATGCAGCCGATCGGTCACCACCATGCGGACATTGTGGAAACGCGATTCCGCCAGATCCCAGGCTTCGTTTTCACCGTGCGGCATGGTGCTGCCGAGCAACATCCAGTCGTTATCGGAGGGTTCATGCGGCGGCTGCGATTCTCGATCATTGCGGCGGATTTCCAGTCGCGATCCGACAGCAGAAAATCCTGCAGGCGTGGACCGCAGACCAAAGATGCCATCCGAAACCAGGCGACATCGGCTCAACCCGCCGGACATTGCTTTCGCCAACGACACGCCGTCGCGCAGCCAGATTTCCAGTTTGTCAAATGCCGCCAGTTGCCGCATTTCCGCTTCGGCCTGCTGCGAGCACTGATACGTAATGGACTGCGGCAACCAGATGATGCGGCGGGACTTGAATCTCCGGCAGACCTCCATCCGGAATTCCATGTGCTCCGGATAGAGATCCCCGAAGTTTCCTCCGCCATGCAGCAGGATGGCATCTGCATCTGACGTCGATGAAGGCATGTCCGGCCATGACAATGTCTCTTCGATTTCGATTCCGGCTTCCAGAATCGCCGACCGCTGTCCGGACAGCAGCAACAGGTCGCCCGTATTCGCATGTCGCGGGCAGCCCG
>JAYTAK010000906.1:0-3166 GCA_043737515.1 Candidatus Kuenenia sp.
GAACATGCTGGTTCTTCATCCGCAGTTCGGCTCTGCCATCCGCAGGACAACGGCCTTGAAGGGTTTCCTGCGGATGGCAAGGCCGGACTGCGGATGAAAAAAGTCGAGTATGGGATCGGTGATTCATTCATGCACAGACCGCATGCACAACCCGCGGCTAGCGGTCTGTTGATTTAGTAATTCATGTAGGGTGTTTGCAGCGCTAGCGAAACACACCAATTCCCCAGACATTCCAAAAATGGTGCGTTGCGCTCCGCTTCACGCACCCTACTCTGCGAACGTTCAGAGTTGAATATTCCTGAGAAGATTTTTGGTAACGCATCATTTTGAGGCCGACTCAATGTAGGCCGACTTCGCCGAAGTCGGCACAGCAGATTTCAGCGAAATCTGCTTACTTGTTTCGGTTGCGGGCAAAGCCCGCGCCAGGATTAAATCAACACGTCCATCAGTCCTGGCCGCGCGGAGTATAGTGACGTTCAGCAAAGTGAATCATGGTGCGTGGGGCATCGCGCCATGATGCTTTGGAGTGAGTATTCCCGCCGCAGAGTGTCAGGGAACATTGTGTGGCCGAACCGGGCTACGGCCGATAATTCGCGATTGAGCCCCTGATTTGTGGCTCAAGCCGGGTCTGGGGACGGAATTTGTGTTGGAAATGCGGTCTGGGCGGTCGCTAAAGCGCGACGTCAGGTTTCTGCAAAACGTTCAAAGACCTGACGAAACGTGGTTCCGGCTGTCATTTGATCACGAATTCAACGAAGACGACGAAAAACCTCGGTACGGAACGTCGCGAGGCGTCCCCGCACTGAGTACCATAGGCGAAGAATCCTTGGATTGCTGCCAAAAAGCCGTCTGCAGGATTCTGTTGAACCAAAACGACGACGGACGCAGGTCGGCTAGTCGTCGCTTGGAAAGCTCCGTGGCTGGCTGTGCGTGTGAATGAACAGTGGATCGTGCGACTCAGATTGGTTCCTATTCTGCCCGACTCTGGTATTTTGAAGATCTTTATCCAATCCAGTTCACGGCAGCGGGGTTAAACCGCTGGCGTGAGAGTGCTTAAGTTTCACGCGAATCGTTCGAACCCACCCAATACCGAATACCTACCGAATACCTACCGAACATCGCTCCCCGTGGAGATCATACCTGTGTCGATTGCTCCTGTTGAAAAAGACATGCTTGAAGTTGAAGACGAAGCCATGCGTCCGGAGTTCCCTCAGGAAACGCGGATGATTGACGATGATGACGATCCGGCTCCCGTGCGAAAAAAGGGCAAGCGCCGCAGCACGACGCATCTGAAAGCCGTGCCAGAAACACTGGAACTGCGCGAAAAGGTCAAGACGGCTGCCGAGGAGTATGCTCGGAACCTTGACCGCTGCCGCGCGTTTACGCGGAATGAACTGGAACATCACGGTCGCGCGCTGCTGGACCAGATGGATCTGCCGGAGAAGTTTCTTGGCTTCTCGATGGTGATGGTCGGCAACTTTTTCTGGAAGCAGCAGTTCCTCGCGATTCCCTTCAATCGCCGCATGTTGTTGCTGCCTCATTGCCTGAAACACGCTGAAGGTTGCCCGGCGGAGTACACACAGTTCGGTCTCGACTGCGAACGCTGCGGAGCATGCTCGATCGCCGACTATAAAGTGCGTGCCGAGCAGCTTGGCTATAAGGTGCTGGTGGCCGAGGGCTCTCCGGTGGTTCTCAAGATCATCGTCTCCGGCTACATCGACGGCATTCTTGGCGTTGCCTGTCTGAACGTGCTCGAAAAAGCCATCGACAAAGTCCTGATCGCAGGCGTGCCCTCGTACGCCGTGCCGCTGCATTCCGGCGATTGTCTGAACACGACGCTCGACGACATCTGGGTCTGGGACGTGCTCGACAAGTACGAACCCATGCCGGAAAAAACCACGACCAGCTATGTGCCGCTCATGCGTGCCTCCGCGAAGATGTTCGAAACCGACTTCGATCGTCTGCTGCCGCGCATCCGCACGAAAGACGAATCGCGCCGTGAGTCGCCGGTCGCGTTCACTGAGAACATCGCTTACGACTGGCTCAGCAAAGGCGGTAAGCGGTTCCGTCCCTTCATTACGCTGGCCGCATGGCAAGCTGCGTCCGGCAAAGACTCACTGAACATCGGCGACGACACGCCGGAGATTCCCGATGCCGTTGCGCGAGTCGCGATGGCGATTGAAGCGTTTCACAAGGCGTCGCTGGTTCACGACGACATCCAGGACGACGACCAGTATCGTTATGGCCGTGAAACTTTGCATCGTCAGCACGGAGCCAGTCATGCGATCAACATCGGCGACTATCTGATCGGGTTGGGCTATCGCCTGATCCATGCGGCGCGCGATTTGAGTCCTGAAATCGCAATCGATGTGCTCAACAGTATGTCGACTGCTCATATCCGCCTGTGCGATGGTCAGGGCGCGGAGATGGCTTTTCAGAAGTCACCGGACTGGAACCTGACGCCGCTGGATGCGTTGCAGATCTATTCACTGAAGACATCACCGGCGTTCGAAGCGGCTCTGTTTGCCGGCCTGCGGATGGCCGATCATCCGCTGGCGCAGACGGATCTCGTGCCGCAGTTCTGTCGTCATGTGGGAGTCGCGTTTCAGGTTCTGAACGACCTGAAAGACTGGACGGGCGATACTGATAACAAACTGGTTGCCGGTCAGGATGCGTTGGCACTGCGTCCGACGGTGCTGCTGGCATTGGCGTTGAAGGATGCAGATGAACGGCAAAAATCGGATCTGAAAGAAATCCTCGCGGAGACTTCGGATGGATCATTGAACCATAAGCGAATCGACCGGTTGCGGGAAATTTTCCGAGCGTGTGACGTTTTCGAAAAGGCCGAGTTCTTTGTTGAGCGGTCGCGGGAAAAGGCTGAGGCACTGGTCGCCGACGTTGAAGACGACAAGATCCGGGATCTGCTGCAGTTCTTCATCGAAACGGTGCTGGCGCGAGAACTGCCTCCGACGCCGCTCGAAGAAATGGGCACTGTCGTTGTGCCACTCGGCAGCCGATCGCTGTCATCAGCGCTGCCGATGGTTTCAGCGCCGGTGGAACTCAGGATTCCAGAATTGAGCGCGAGATAGTCGCGAGCGTAAGGATCGGCGCAATAAGAACTGTCGGATTTAAGCAGTGGTGTAAACGATATTTGAGATAACTCGTT
>JAYTAK010000907.1:0-3163 GCA_043737515.1 Candidatus Kuenenia sp.
CAGAGCGCGGAGTAACGAGCGGGGTTGAGCGGAGCGGGCTGGTGGCGGTGGTAACTCGCCGAGCCGAAGCTCAAGGCATTTGTTCAAGAAGCCCGGTGGTGTTGCAGCGGCTCGTGGCCCATGGGAAAAGCAAGTTGCAGCTTCGCTGCGAGTCGGCAGTTTTCAGTCGGCAGTCGTCAGGGAATCGCAAAGTCACGGCACCATGTGGCGGAATTCGACACCGGTCAGCGGCGGGCCAAGGGCAATTCGTACCAAATCGTGGTTGGTGTACTTTGGAATGCATCGACTTTTCGATCACCGCGCGGACGGCGATCAGGCACGGCCAGAGGCGTGTTTGAAAATGAGCCAGGTTGATGAGCGAATATCGGTTCATACGCTGTCGCTATCCTGAGTCCGCATAAGTCAGGGCATGATCGGGCAGCGGACGTCGCAGCAGGATGCGTCCGCTGGCATTGATCATCATGATCACATGCAGTGGACCGCCGCAGTCTTTGCAGCGGATGCGGTTCTGGTACCGCTCCGGCTGCAGTGCCACGCCGCTGGCCAGCCAGAACGTCCAGCCTCGAAACAGCCACACGAGCCACTTCACCCGCTCGAGCGTCGTGCGGGAGTTCGATGCCATCCAGCCGTAATGCCGCACCTTGCGAAATCCCTTCGGCAGCACATGCTGCAGACCCAGTCTTTCCGCCAGACAGACGGATCGACGTTGTTCTCGAGTCCCGCAGCGCGCCGCGTTTCACGAAACTTCTGACGATAGATCTTCCCGGCCGCCGCTGCCGGAAACAGAAAGTTGGTCGGTGTTGCCAGCCACTGTGATCCATCCGCATTCAGTCCTCCGCCCGGCACGACGAAGTGGACGTGCGGAAGCAACTGAGGTCGCCGACCGATTAGGGAAGGCGATTTCCGAAGGCGGTAGCGAAGACTGCGGATCGCGTCCCCAGGTCTGCAGGACTCCGAAGAAGCCGACGTTGTCCGAGCCCAGCCATTTCGGAGCCTTCAGCAGTTTCTGAATTGTCTCCGATCCTGCCGAAAAGATCGCTTCGTAACCTTCACGCGGACAGGCGCGCAGCAGTCCCCGCAGTTCCTCGGGGACAGTAAATGTCACGAGGGGACAAAAACGGGGACAGGTCCCGGTTATTGAGTTCGCCCGCAACGTAAATACTGGACCGGTTCCCGTTTTGTTCCTCAGCCAGGGAATCGTTTGGTCACCTGAGATTCGTCCCGTCAGGGACGAGCACCGTTTTCAGCGCCCCGCGCAACCGACCCCTGCCCAAACACTCGGGTGCCGATTCCCATAAAACGTGCTGTCAAGATCAGCTTTTCAACTGCCCAGCATCGCCCCAGGAATCAGGCAATCTCGAACATAAATGCCCTGAAGGGGCTGGATGGAGTAATGCCTCATCATTTCGCCCGTTTTGGGCTTTTTCGGTCGCGATCCATTTTTCCCAGGGCGATGCCCTGGGCTTTCACATTTCAGGCCTTTGGCCCGGGCCTCTCTCTGTACGACTCCAAAGAACAACTCCTGGCAGAATCCGTGATCATGGCCCGGAGGGCAGAGGGCAGGAAGATAGGGGGCAGGAAAATGAAGGGGGGTGGAGGTCGGATAGGATTTGTGGTGCAGTGCCGTGAACAGAAGATCTTGAAGAAATAAAAAACAGTCAAGGTCGAACGATCCGAATCGTGCCTTGGTGGGACCCTCCTGCGTCGGGTGGCCGGGGTTGGAGGGCGATAGCACGAAACCCCGGGACTTCCTTCGCTCCGCTCAGTCCAGCCCCGGCCACCCAACTCGAGATCTCTGCTCTGACACAGGACCAGGCCGCAAACTTGATGCGCTCAAACTGTCTTACGGCCGCTTCGAATCCAGCCTCCTCCGAGTACGCGATCGCCGTCGTAAAACACAGCCGCTTGCCCAGGCGCAACGCCAAAGATTGGCTGATCCGGATAGACCGTTGCCGAATTGTTATCCGCGGGTTCGATGACACACGGTTCAGACGTCTGCCGATATCGAACCTTGACGGCGCATGTCGTGCGAGATTCCGGTCGGTCTGACAACCAGTTGCAATCGACCGCTTCAATGCACGACGTTGCCAGATCTTCACGGTGTCCCAGCACGACCTGTCGAGTCAACGGACGGATTTCGATCACAAAGCGAGGTTCGCCAAAAGCCAGTCCCAATCCTTTTCGCTGGCCAACAGTAAAATGTTCATAACCTTCGTGTGGCCCCAGCACCTGTCCCTGCAGATCGACAAAGTCTCCCGCAGTACCATCGTGCCCCCGATAACGCTTTAGGAATCCCGCGTAGTCCTGATCCGGCACAAAACAGATTTCATACGAATCCTTCTTGTTGGCCACTCGCAGCCCGGACTCTCCGGCCAGCTTTCGAATGTCCGGTTTCTGATACGTGCCGATTGGCAACAGGATATTGGGCAGCAGTTCGCGCCGGATTCCGAACAGCACGTACGATTGATCCTTGTTGTCGTCCAGACCACGATACAGTCCCCATTCGCCGGTCGTCTCATCCGGCATGATGCGTGCATAATGGCCGGTGGCGATGTATTGCGCATCGACCTGTTGAGCGAACTCCCACAGACGGCCAAACTTCAGCCAGTTGTTGCACTGCACGCACGGATTCGGTGTGCGCCCGGCAAGGTATTCGTCGGCGAAGTAATCCTTGATCTTCAGGAAGGCATCCTGAAAATTCAGCGAATGAAAGGGAATCCCCAGTCGATCGGCAACTCGTCGCGCGTCTGCCGCATCTTCCGAACTGCAGCACCCCTGCCGATTCGAACCGGGATTGACGACTGGCAGCAACCCCGACGCCGATACCGCGCAGGCAGACTCTGTTTCACCGGACCGCATAAACAGTCCAATGACTTCATAGCCCTGTTCGTGCAACAGAACTGCGGCGGCGGAGCTGTCAACTCCACCGCTCATCGCCAGGACGACTCGTTCACCCACTGCGTTTTCCTGTAAGACTAATAACTAAATCCGTTCTTTCGAACGTGTACGAACGGTTCAGACTGCGTCAGATCTTTGTGAACGATTGCGTTCGTGATCGTCACCAGCAGAATCCGATGGTCGCCGGCATCCATTTGCCCACACACGGTGCCTTCCATGGAAGCCATTGCGGAAGACAACGCCACCAGCCCATTGTTCGCGGGAA
>JAYTAK010000908.1:0-3162 GCA_043737515.1 Candidatus Kuenenia sp.
CTATCGCAAGGCCAGCGAGCTGGAACCAGAGATCGCCGAGTTTCGCATTACGCACGCTCGCGTCCTGCTGGAACTGAATCGCGATCAGGAAGCCCGCGAAATCCTTGACGAACTTAACAAGCGTGGCTACCTGGAACCGGAAGCACAGGCATTGGTCGCGCAGTTGGAAATGCGGAGTCAGGTGGAAGAATCCGGTGGAGTCGCCGAAGCGAAGAAAGCTCTGGAGGCGAATCCCACTGACCTCAAACTGCAACTCAAACTGGCGGAAGCACTCGGGGCGGACAGCCGATTCGAGGAAGCCTGTGAAATGTGTCTGGCGATCATCACGCAGGATCGCGGCGGCGTGGGAGTGCCAGCCAAGGAAGTGATGGTCGGCCTGCTGACGGTGATGGGTCCCAAATCCCGGCTGGCGGCAGATTTCCGCAAACGACTGGCGACGGCGTTTTACTGATGCAGCGGCGACAGGACACAATTCCGTCCGCTGGCTTTCGCGGCATACATCAGGTTGTCCGCGCCGGACAGCAACTCATCGACCGTGCCGATACCTGGCTGATCTATGGTCATCACGCCAAGACTGCATGTGACACCCACCGGGCCGGACTGCGTGCTGAACGGCGTCGATGACACCGTCAGGCGAATCCGCTCGGCAATCTGCACTGCGGACGGCAAATCTGTTTGTTCGGAGATGACGACAAACTCTTCACCGCCCAGTCGGCACAGCGCGTCTCCCTCGCGGAGTGTATTGCGAATGCGTTCACTGAAAACTCTGAGCACTTCATCACCGACCAGATGGCCGTATGCATCGTTGACTTTCTTGAAGTAGTCAATGTCGATCATGATGACCGCAAGGTTGTGCATCAAGGCCCGGCAGCGTGGAAGCAGTTTTTCGAGGGTTAACATCAGGTAGCTGCGATTGAAGGCATTCGTCAGCGGATCACGCGTCATCAGTTCATGGACCACCGCGTGGTAATTCGCTTCTTCGTCCATCGACGCCATGAATTTCAGAATCGTACCGCCCAGCCGGATCAATTCACCGCCTTTCAGTCGGCGTCTTTCCCGCAGCAGTTTGTCATCGACAAAGGTTCCGTTACGGCTGCCGAGGTCTGTGACAAAGTAGTTTGCATCATCCAGTTCAATCGCGACGTGACTTCGGGAAACCGCGTTATCGTCGAGCGAGATATCACAGGTCGGTTCACGTCCGATGACCGTACGTCGATTGCTCAGACGAAACATTTCCGCGTGTGCGGTTGCGGGATAGATCTGCAGAACGCAGCCACGACCGGCGCTGACTTCGGGGGTGCTGAAGAACTGGAAACCCTCGGTCTGCGTGTCGGCGAGCGAGCGTTTCTCGGCGGATTCTTTTTCAGTCTGCTTCACAAACAACTTCCCGGTCTATTCGATCATCGATTGCAAATACGAACCGCCAGTGCCGTCAGGCGACGACGCGGCATCCTTCTGCTCCGGACGAAGAAGTCCCCAAAGGCAATTCCCGGTCCGGTCCCTCCGCGTAGAGCACCAGCGTCACTTCATTTCCCTTGCGGTTGAAAAACATCTCATCTGCAAATGCCCGCATGAGCATCAATCCGCGTCCACTGGCAAACATCAACTCCGGGTCATTGCAACGATCCAGCATCGCCTGCACATCAAAACCCTTGCCCGCATCCTGAATGGTCAGCCACAGGCCAAACGCACTCACCAGCTCTGTGACATGCACCGCACGTTCGCACCACGGTGCAAGCACTTCGCGCTCGGCCGCCAATTCGATGAATCTGGACGAGCCGTCTTCTTTCAGGGTCGAACTGATCTCCAGATTTCCATGATAGAACGCATTATTCAGCGCCTCTTCCAGCGCCATGCAAAAATGATTCTCTTTCGTCCCCTGGACGATGTGATACTCGCCGAGACTGCGCATCAGCCGGTCGCGCAATTTCGGGATCAGGCAGCAGCACGTCGGTGACCGCAACTGCGACAGCCGAACATGCGATGACAGCACGACGACTTCTTCAGAGATTGAAAATTCATCTGCCATTGGCGAGATTCCCTCAGCCACAATGAATGCCAATTCATCGTGAGATCCAGTAAACCAACATCCCGCAAGGCCAGAGTTGTGACAGACTGCCCGTTCGGCTGCAAACTCCGACCGAAGAAATTGTTCTGTGGATTGCAGGAATTCGGAAGAGTGAATCTTCGATGAATCGATCTGCGGTCAATAACACCTGAATCCCCCGTTGAACCCACAATTCACAACTTAATGGTGACCACGGAATTCGCAGTGAACGTTTTGCGGCCTTGATCAGGCAACTCCCGAAACACTGGCGAGATCCGAGATTATTTGGAAATCCACCATGACTGACACTCAGGAATGCGTATTCCCTCCTGAACGTGCGTATTTGTTGAATTGGCTTTTCCGCTCTTGAACCACAGTCAACTCTACTTCACACTCCCGTATGAAACGTCGGTTTTTCCTTGTGTGTCACTTTCCCCGGAATCCATGAAGTGTCTGCTCCGCGACCTGGAATCGAATACTTTGCCAGAATTGCCGCCTGTGCGGCACTTCTGACAACGTCATTCCTTGGTCAATGGCTGCATCACCTTCAACACGACGTGTGCGGCCATGAATGCTTACAATCGGCACACTTGTGTTATTCGCAACATACTCACCGCCACACATGTGAACATTCGCACAGTTGCTCGCATTCCATCGATCACGAAAAAACGGCACCCGATCACAATTCTCCAGCAGTTCCGCACGACCATAACTCCTGCAACATCTGCTACGTGATTGGTCAGGCGATCGCGAATCCAGTACTCACCACAGCGCCGATCGTGACGGAGCCATTGTTCGAACAACTGCGGACGGAGAGTGAGTTCTCCGCACCTGCCTCCCGCTGCATTCCCATTGCCCGCGGCCCTCCAGCGGGCATTGATGGCCGCT
This sequence comes from Candidatus Kuenenia sp., assembly GCA_043737515.1. Classification (GTDB taxonomy): domain Bacteria; phylum Planctomycetota; class Planctomycetia; order Planctomycetales; family Planctomycetaceae; genus SXXK01. The sequence goes on from JAYTAK010000908.1 coordinate 2,936, forward strand.
GTTGAGTTCGTTGACGCGCTGTCATGCGCTTTCGGTGAACTCGCGCAAGCGCGGCCTGATTGTTGAGCCCCCAAAGGCGCGAGTTTTACGTGCCGTTGCGGCCCAGCGAATCGCGGCCAGTGGCTATATTCCACGCGGTCATGAGTGAGAGAATTGGCGAGCGGCATGCGTCAGCTTGCCGGTACAAAAAAGCGACGTACCGGAGGGCTCACGCCACTCCGCTCGCC
>JAYTAK010000909.1:0-3160 GCA_043737515.1 Candidatus Kuenenia sp.
GCCTTTCGCTCCGCGAAAGCAGCGTTCTTTCGCGGAGCGAAAGGCGACATTGGAAGTGGCATTCTCGCTCATCATTGCAGTGCAGATTCCCAGCAACTAAGCGGGCCATTGATTATTCTCAACTGGTTTTCCGAACCACAGTCGTGCGATAGTTGGGTAGACCCAGTTCGGCCCGCTTCAAAGCAACCATTCGCCGAGTGACACCCAATTGCTTTGCCAGCGTTGCATCCGGCATCCGGCCGATCAGGCGAAGCTCCTTCTCTGTCCACAGCCTTCTGGGTCGAGACGGATTGCTACTCTGAATGCCCAAAGATCTCCTCCGCCAGATCACGGCATCCAGACTGATGTTCATGCGTCTGGCGACCTCCGCATCCGGGAGTTTACCCAGCAGCGCCAACTGCCGCCTGGAAAACTTGTACTTCTTTTCGCTGTTCGGCTGGCCAACAGGAGAAATTCCCAAACGCCAGCGCTTAGCCTCCACTGAAGACGGCCCGACTCCCAACATCCGCGCCACCGCAGCATCCGACGCAGTTCCTACCAGCGCCAACTGGTCACTGTTCCACGCCAGCCGCTCGGGGCACGTTGCGGATCGCTCCAGCAATCGAGCTGTGCGAGTTGCTTTTACCTTTTTTCTTCCTGTTCCCATATTTCAATACAAACTATCGTCACGAGTAAATTGTTACCGACCGTATCGCAGAACGTCTGCCGTTGCTCAGGATTGTAACAACACACGACGTTCGGGATCAAATGAACAGCCGACCGCTATTTCGCCCGTGGCAAAAGGCTACGGCACTTGGAAAGTGCCTGCTACTTTCTCATGACCGCGCGGAGTATACATGCGTAAACTTGTTGCTGTGCAAAACAGGGAACACAGCATGATTGAAGCGACAGTCGAGAAGAACGGTCCACAACCCTTAAACTTGCTACAATCGATCCAGCAATAAAGCCGACGGGGGGGAATCGCAACGGAAAAGAGTTTTCTGCCGCACGCTGGACCTAGTCTTGCAGGGTGCCACTCCCCGCAGCCTGTTTCCAAATGGCAACGAAAATGAATGTCTGTTCTCCGAACTGCAGTTCGGATTCGGTATCACTGGCCCGACTTCCTGCAAAGGCGGCAAGGATTACAGCCGCGATTCTTGTTTGGATTTTAAGTTCATTCATGGTCGCGTGGTTCGAATTTGATATTTTTTGGAACCTGCCGCTGCTGCTGTTTACGATGAATCTGAGTGTATTCGATCAAACTCTCATCGTCTGGACTCTGCTGGCTCGAACTTTGATTGTGACGACACCTGCAATGCTCGTCATTAGTGCAAGTCACTGGTCCGGTCGCTTCGCTGCCGTTCGGCGTGCTGCGTGGGCTTGCCACCTGTTTGTCCTGACATGGCTGATTGTTGACGCAGGTCTGCAGTGCGTCACGGGAGCGACTTTGTGGTATTACGCTTCAAAGGCCATGATGACAGAGGACATGGCTGTGAGCGGTGATATCTCCGCAGTGACAGAAGGCATCAAGTCATCCCTGTTGATTGTTGGAGGACGAATACTGCTCTTGTTTGTGGGTTGCTGCTGCGTGATGCAAATCTGGCTGATGAGCGCGTATCGGGCACAATTACCCAGGGCCATGAAGGTGGTGTCGGCGTTGGCGGTCGTGATTGTCCTGGGGATTTTCGCGGCTCGAGAGTTTGCAGGCAATCCCTTTTCCCTGGAGCAGTTGCACGGTTCAATGGCCTTTCGGACATGGCTGTTTCATCCAAATCGAATTTCAAACTATAGCGACGCCGCATTTGGAAGACCCTGCGACTCAGAGTTTTCGGATCTGACCGTGCATACCGCCAGATTATGTCAGGCCCCGCCGATTCCGCAGACTGATTCACAATGTGCCGCGATCGATTCGCTGCCTGAGTTATCGCAGCGTCCCAATGTGGTAATTCTGTTCACAGAGAGTCTTCGACACGATGTGCTGACTTCTGAGCGATTTCCACTTGTGAGTCGATGGGCGAAACAGTCGCTGGTGGCGGAACAACATTTCAGTTGTTCGAATTGCTCCGAATTGGGAGCGTTTGCGTGTCTCTACAGTCGTTTTCCAATGTCCTATGCAGACACGCTGGATCGATGCGTGCCTTCAGAATCGCTTTCAGTCTGGCGTGAATTGGGCTATGAGCGGATGTCGATCTCCAGTTGCAGCCCGAATTTCTGTCGCATGAACGAGTTCATTGGTCCGCTGAATTTTGATCAGGAGATGAATTTCGTTCAACGCGGCAGACCGTGGGACGAAAATGATCATTTGACTCTCTCAGAAGTTGCCGACCGGCTGCAAACTCGGTCTTCACCTCTGTTCATCTTTTCGCACCTGATGGCTTCACACTATTCCTACTACTACCCTCCGGAATACGATGCGTCGCCTCCGAGATCTGTCCCGGCACTGCCGGAGAATCCAGGGACTGTCGATCTGCTGCGGGATCGGTACTTCAAGTCGCTGGCGTTTCTGGATTCTGAATTCAACCGCTTTCTCACATCCATCGCCGACACGAATACCGTGGTTGTCATCACCGGCGACCATGGCGAAGAATTTCTTGATGATGGTCTTTTGTGTCACGGGACCAGACTCTCGGACATCCAGACCAGAACGCCGCTGATGATCTATGGTCCTAACGTTCGGCCGCAACGACTGACGGTCTCCAGCAGTCATGTTGACATTATGCCAACGCTGCTCGACATCGTTGGTGCCGGTGAGAATGTGCTGGCGTTGAGTCACGGCCAGAGCCTGTTGAGAGTTCGCGAAAATCGTCCTTTGCTGCTCGCACACGCTCCAACCGGTGAATGGCAGTGCCTGCTTGTCCATGAGGAAGGACGACTTGGACTGACCATTCCGGGTCATCCCGGAGACATCCGCGTGTCGGGATTCTACGACGTCCGTGGCCGCGTGGATCTTACGCAACAGAAGAATGCCACCGAAATTCCTGTATGGAAACAACGATTGCAGAATGTGATCTGCCGCGAACCTGATTCGCGCCAGAACCGATGAATCGTTCCGTTCGCTGTTGAAAGGATGCGGGAGGCTTGGCGCGGGCTTCGCCCGCAACCCAACGTAGCCACGCTCGCCAGAGCGTGGGTTTCCTCTGGATCGCCCACGTTCTGGCGAACGTGGCTACAAAGTTGCTCG
>JAYTAK010000910.1:0-7208 GCA_043737515.1 Candidatus Kuenenia sp.
ACACGGTCGAGAACGGCAAGCGGCAGTGCAAAGCCCATCTGCAAAAGCGAATGCATCTGGATCAGCGCCCCGACGTGCCGATCCTGGGCATGGTTTCACGCATGGCAGACCAGAAGGGTTTTGATCTGATCACCGGTGCGGCTGAACGAATTCTGTCACAGGATCTGCAGATGGTGTTTCTCGGAACCGGAGACCCGCGTTACGAAGGACAGTTGCGGGATCTTGCCGATCGCTATCCAGGCAAAGTCGCTGCCGAGATCGGTTTCGACGAATCGCTGGCACATCAGATTGAGGCAGGTGCCGATCTGTTTCTGATGCCCAGTCGCTTCGAACCATGCGGGCTCAATCAGATGTACAGTCTGCGTTACGGGACCGTGCCGATTGTCCGCAAGGTTGGCGGGTTGGCGGATTCTGTTGAGAACTTCGAATCGGAATCGGAGTCGCTGCAGACGGCGACGGGTTTCGTCTTTGTGGACTATTCGAAAGAGTTGCTGGCGGAAACGATTGAGAAAGCCGTCGGTGTGTACCGTCAACCGGACATCTGGAGACAGCTTGTGCGGAATGGCATGTCCCGGGACTGGTCATGGACTCGCAGTGCTCACGAATATGTGGCCGTGTATCGCAAGGCCATGGAGCGGAGGAAGAGGCGGTCGCCGTGATGTTGAATGGGCATCGACCGGCGAGCGGGGGACGTGAGTCGTCTGATTTCCGCGGCAACCACGCAGTCAATCTGGGAATTGACACCTCCGCTCGTCGAAGGAATCGATTTCCCAACGAAAACCGAACCGTTAGAGTACACGCTTTAGATTGTCCTACTTTCAAGTCCCACAGGGAACTCGTTGTGAATCCAATCATCGAACTTCAGGAACTTGTCAACTTGTTTCCCGAACCGGAAGGGCAGCCGCTCTATCTGACGGCTGAGCATGTGGCGAAGGAAGCGACGCCTGAACCGTATCGTCAGATGTTGGTCCATGAACTTCACATGACCGTCACGATGGAAGCCTTTCACAAGTGCGAGGTCGAGGTAATTGTGATCGACCAGCGATTTGAAAATGATCTGTATCTGCGACGAAGTCTGCTGCGGAAAAGTGGCACCGACAAGATCGTGCAGTTGGGCTACGTCCGCTTCAATTTCGAATACGTGACGGAGTGCGTGAAAAAGGAAATCCTCGCGGGCGTGATTCCCCTCGGTCGAGTCCTGATTCAACACAACGTTCTGCGGCATGTCGATCTGGGTGCGATCATTCGTTTCACCGCCGGACCAGGCCTGGCCAAACGGCTGCAGATGAAAGAAGGTCAGGTCACTTACGGACGGATGGCGACCATCTTCTGTAACGGCTCACCGGCGATCGATCTGCTGGAAATCTCCGCTCCGCTGGATTGAGTACTCTGAGCGACTTGTCTTTCTGCGTCACGGCCTGCGATTCGTTTCTTTCACGCCCCACAGTGCTGTGAGCAGATCGAACATCTCCGGATCATGCGTCTTCAATGCGTCGCTGTTGAACGGGTAGAAGTCGTTCCTGCTGAAATATGCCTCGGTCGTCTCAGCGAAATACTCCATCGGGTTCGTAATCGCATAAGCAGGCTCGAACGTGTTTTTTTCTGCTGTGCCATGCCAGCGTTCGACCTTGTCGTACCGGCCACTCTCTTTCGCGCGGTCGAATGCGGCGATGATCTGCGGATTCCCGAAGCCTTCCTTGAGCACAATGTTGTGATATGCGTGTGCCAGTTCATGCAGCGCGAAATTCGGCATCCGGCGGGTTTCCTGTTCGAAGGTCAGGATGTTGGAGAATTCGACGCCCTTAACCATCACTGGATCTCGCCCATTGTCCTTCAGCCATTCCGCACCGGGATGAAATTCCGCACCGCCATTCTTGCCGGGATACTGCGGAGAAAAATACAACGGCACCTTCCGCAGTTCTGCCACCGCCGGTTCCGGCACCACCCGCACGATTTCCGCTAACTGCTTCTTGAGCAGGCTGAGCGCGACCTTTGTCGCTTTGGGTTCGCTTTTCAGCAGTGCCTTGTTGATATGCACCGTCCATCCATTGAGGTTGCGCGTCTCACGTTCAATGGTGGAATCGGTTGTTTTCGCGTCCTCCGCGATTGACGAGCCCACCGGAAACAGCAGCATCAAAGTCAGTATTCGCAGCAGGCAGGGCATAGTTGATCGACCAATGAGACCAAAGGGATTCCGTATCCGGCAAACATACACATGCCACACGCGACCGTCAATCATGGTCGAGAATGTCGGCAATAAATGCAAACGTCTGGCCTGCGTCATTACAGTCCTTGAGTGCCTGTGCGACCAGTCGCTGCCCGATTCCCTGACGCTGGGGTCTCGTTTGAACGGATGACAGGTTTGCCTGCGGCGTGAGATCTGCTCGGCACGCGGGGCCGCAACGCTGGTCTGTTTGTGGAGGTTAGTGAAACTGTTCCGGCGGTAACACCTTGACGTCATGGCCGCTATTTCCGATGCGATTGTTGTCACCGTCGGCCGAGCGGCAATATCGGTTGGTTGACGAGCCTGCTTTCAGCGGGACAGGATGAACTCTTCCCTGGTAAGCCTTTTCGGAGTGCTCTGGCGATGGCACTTTGGACGAACTCTTCACCAGGGGTCGTGAGTCATCGCGGCCTGCCGGTTTTTCCTTGAGATCGTTCCTTCATCCCACGAAGGCAAGGAGGAACCGAACGCTCAGGCGAAATTCCATGGTAGGTCGGGTCGCTACTGTCGTGCTCTGTCTGCTGCTGCTGGCTGGCTGCAAAGCTGGCGGTATTGATAAATCGCACGTGCGACTGACACAGGAATACGTCCCGAAAGTTCCCCGGTCATCCGTGACTTCTGCGACTTCGGAACGCAAACCGGATGCACAGGTTTCTGAAGAATCATCCGACGGCAGCGAACACTCAGCGATCGAACAGGTGTCGGCCGTGGACTCCGACTTGGATGTGCAGGATGTTCCCGCCTCCGAAACGCCGTCAACGAGCGTGTCGCTTGAGCAGAGTATCTCGCTGGCTTTATCACAGAATCCAGAGTTGGTCACGCTGCGGCAGACCGAAAGAGTCAGCAGCGCGGCGCTGGGTGTCGCACAGACGTATCCGTTCAATCCTTACGTCCAGGTTCAGGTAACTCCGTATCAGGATGCTCGCGGTGGGAACCCTGGCACGACTCATCACTACGTCCTTCTGATGCAGACGATTCAGTTGGCGCATCAGCAGCAGTTTCGCGAACAGGGTGCCTCCTTTACCCTGAACAGCACGCGCTGGAATATTCATCAGGCGGAACTGCTGGCTCTGGCTCAAACCGAACGGCTCTACTTCAACGCGCTTTACCAGCGAGGCATGATGGAACTGGTTGAAGCCAGTGATCGAAACAATCAGCAACTGTTGAGCATTCTCGAAAAGCAGCTGGAAGCTGGTCAGGCCACTGCCGCCGATGTGGCGATTGTGCGAGTCGATGCGGCATCCACGCGGCAACAGTTACGGCTGGCATCGGCGAACTATCAGTCCGCACTGCGTGATCTTGCGCGGCAGCTTGGAGTATCACCGCACCAGATTCAGGGGATTCATGGAGACCTTCGAAAAATTGAATGGACACTGCCAGGTGTTGCGGCGGACTCCCAACGTACCTCAGACAGCGATTTTGAAACAGCAGCATTCGAAGCCAGATCCAGCATCCTGTCGTGGGCTGCTTCTCGTCCCGACGTCATGGCCGCTCGCTCAGATATTGATGTCGCGCGAGCCAATCTGTGTCTGGCGTCGGCATCAAAGACTCCGGACCTGCAGATTGGACCGTACTATCAAACGACGGCCGACAGCACTCATTTCGTCGGTCTTCGCGGGCAGATCGACCTGCCCTTCATCAACAACGGAATGCCCCTCGAACGTCAGCGCACCGTTGAGCATCAGCAGCGATTCACAGCATGGCAACAGGCTCAGCGCCGCGCGGAACTGGACGCTGAAGCAGCACTGGACCGCTACGAGACAGCTCTGCTTGCAGCGGCCTCAGACACGACATCGACATCCACCGATCTCCCGGCGGAACTGGAGGGACTGGAGACGCAGTTCCAGGCAGGCGAAGTGGATGTGGTTCGGGTCGTGCAGGCTCGTACAAGTCTTATCCAGAATCAGCGAGCACGCCTGGATCTGCTGAACGAGGTTGCCCAGTCAGCGGCGACTTTGACAGCGGCTGCGGGGCTTCCGGTGGATCAGCTTCTGCACGTTCCGAATGAATGATCGGCCATCATCGAATAGTCTTCACGCGGCCTTAGAACGAGAAATCAGCCGGAGTGCGCCAGCGGGCTGTTGATTGAGTCTGAATTTCTACGTGGGGTAAGCTTCCAGCTTGCCATCTGGATTTCTACGTGGGGTAAGCTTCCAGCTTGCCATCGCGGAATGAAAACTCGATGTTTTTTGGGAAAACTTGACAAGCTGGAAGCTTATCCCACATTAAATCAAAAGACTGCTCGCGCGTACCGGCTGATAAAGTTGGGGCCTCTGTCACACGATCTTACGTAGGATGGACATTCATGTCCGTCGCATAGCCATGAAATACTTTCGAAGCGAAGTCTATTGTGTCTCAACAGCCGTTCGATAATGCGACGCCGTCTGGCCAAAATCTCGGACATGAATGTCCAAGCTACAGGAATAGCATCTTTGGACCACGCACTATGGCTTTCCCGAGAAATCCAGCATAAAAATATGCGACTCGAAGCTCAATTCCAACTGCTGTTTTGGTGCATCGATTCGCAGCCAGAAATCATTGAGCGTCAAGCCGACGTCATCCTGCTTGAGGATTTCCTTGCCGGTTCGGACATCGATCACTCTGGCTCCATAGACGACTCGACGAGCTCCGGTAGCAGGGTCAGCAGGCCCGCCGCGATTGAGCAGCACCATGATCGGAGCGTTCGGCAGAATCACGCGTTCCTGAGCCGACGCGCGGCGAATGAAGCGATGATCGATTGGTTCGTCCCAGCGAAGCTCCAGCGTCCGGCCATCCACGCAGTACATACGGCCGAACACGTGCATCGCTTCCGTCACAGGATCCAGTTCAATCGATGGGTCATCCACGGCCTCGGGCAACACAATATAATTCCCCAGCGACTGCACCAGGATCAGATCGCGAGGTGCAGGCACGGGCATGACGTCATGGCTGGCCAGAACCTGTCCGGTGTCGATTCTCACCAGCTTCAGTTCGCTTCCGCTGCTCAGCGTTGCCACAACATCGTTGGCAACGTTTGAGAACACGGAGTCGGCCGGGAGATCGATGGACCACGTCACGGTGTCCGTCATCAGATCCCGACATTCGAGTGCGGACTTTGTTGTGCCCAGTCGAAACAACACGCATCCCTGGCCCTGCACGGCGATTCGCCACAGCAGTTCTTCGCCCGGTTCGATCTGGAAATCAGCGACTGACGAACCGACGTTATTAATGGCGTCGCCCCACCAGTCAGGCAGCGGCGCAACCTGCAACTCAGTTCCGTCAATCAGGCTGCGGGCTTCGACCTGCCGCGAACTTTCTGACAGGACCAGCACCGCGTCGCGGGTTGTTGACAAGACTGCATCCACGGCGATTCCATCCAGTTGCCACAACGGGCGACCAGTCACGCTGTCAAAGACCAGCAGCCGACGACCGGCAATCATGGCGACGGCCGACGGCGTTACGGGCGCGACCGGGTAGTAGCCGGACAATTGAGGCGCAAACTGCGTGACTCGATCTGCGGCCGGCACATAGCTGCGGTAATCCGCCGCATCCGGGTCGGTATCTGCCCCGAGGGAATCCAGTTTAAGCATCCACAGCAGCTTTGGTTCAGTCACCGGCTGAGTGTCGTCCAAGCGTTCGATCAGGTGACTGGTGTCAAGTGAAATCAGGAATCCGCTGAGATTCAACAACAACAGATTTCCGCATGTCGTGATGTACGAATCTGACTGCGGATGATCGCTCAGGTCCTGCCCCGCACCAGCCACCGGCAACGTCCAACGGATGCGACCGTCCGAGTCGTACGCCGCAACGCGACGTTCCTCCTTCAGCACGACAAACGACCAGCCTCGAAACTTGCCCGGTGAACCATACAGCGGGATCGCTTCATCCGGAATATCGTTCGGAAGTTTCCGAGGCGACATCACCGTGCGATGATCAGACTGCTCGATCGTTGCCGTCGTGCCCCATACGGATGTTTCCGGCGCAATCGCTTCCGCATGCGCAGCGAACCAGTTTTCAAACGCGGCTTTGTGGGCCATGGCCTCCGTCGTCACCAGCCGCATGCTGTTGAAGGGACTGGCTACATCGGGAGCCGAGAATTCAGCGTGAATCGCCCTGATCATGGCCGTGTCGCCCGACGCCAGCAGATCATCCAGCAACGCCGTCACTGAAGTTCCATCGTCCGCGCCGGCGCGCATGACGTCGAAGTGAATCTGTCGGCGAATGAGTTCACGACCAGCGTCGTCGCCCTCTGATCCCATGGATTGCAGCACATGCAGCGCCAGTTGCGGCATTCCGCTGGCGGCCAGATCTCGGACAAACTGCAACTGACTGCTGCGTTCAGTCGTCAGCGCTTCAACACCCGCCGTGCTCAGTTGCGACTGAATTTCCAATCGTTCCTCAGCCGTCCGACGTTGCAGCGCCTTGCGAATCCCGGCGACAACTGTCAATGACTGCAGTCGGCGCAGCGGACCCACGGCTGTTGCTTCCCGTTGACCGGCCATCAATTCCGGCAGCATGGAACGCAGCGCATCCGTGAGATCCTGAACACTGACGGAATCGCTTTCACTCAATGCGTTGGCAACCAGTCGGCTGAGTTCCGACAATTGACGCTGTGATCGATGCTTCAGGTGTTCCGGCAGCATCGCGGCATCGGGCAGACTCATCCCCAGCATCAGATGCAGCACTGCCTCAATCGGACGCTCTTCGTCCGCCTGGCTGATCAGTTCCCGGATGCGTCCGATCGACACCTGATTAGCCGCAAAGTCTGCGTGCAGCGATTCCATCAGAACATCAATGAGCAGATTGCGCGAAGCCGTCTGCGTGGAGGCATCCAGCAACCCCTGCTCCAGCAGCGCGATGGCACCGGGAGTATCTTTCTGCAGCAATCGCTCCGTTGCCTGATCTGCCAACTGCAGCTCCCTGGAACCCTGTGAGTAGGCGCGGATCGAATCCAGATTCTGCGACAGCACCTGATTTCCGATGATCAGCAGATTGCCGGGAGTCT